>CBHWDR010000236.1:0-5630 GCA_966112575.1 uncultured Chitinophagales bacterium | reverse complement strand
CAACAAGCGTTATTTCCTTACCTCGTTCTACTACAAGCAAAAAAGAGGGAATGTGGAAGGCTTTTTCTTTTATGTATGGGATAAAGCTACCCGCGGCCCGGTGATGCAGAACATGGTGCAGCTGGGTGAGGAGCTTCGTAAGGAGGCCAAGGGCGATGCCAACGTGAAGATGGCCTTCAACGATTATTTCATCCGCAACGTGATCGTGAAGAAGGACGGCGGCTTCCTGATCAATACCGAATCCTATTATACCTCCTCCCGCATGGGCAATTTCAACCGCTGGAATTACCTCTACGGCATGCCCTACAACAGCTGGGATTACTACACCACCTATTCACCCATGTACAGCACCTGGTGGTGGCGCAACCGCTACAATGGCATGCAGTCGGTGCGGCACCATGCCGACAATGTGACCATCCTTTCCTTCGACCGGAACGGGAACATGGAATGGAACGGCGTGATCCACAAGGAGCAGTACGACGATGAGGGCGACGACCGGATCTCGTTCCAGATGGTCAATACCGGCGGACAGTTGCACTATATTTTCAATATGGACGAGAAGCGTACCCTGCTGCTGAACGACTTCACGCTTTCGCCGGCTGGCGAGATAAACCATAATCCCATGCTGAAGAATCTTGACAAGGGTTATGAGTTCCTCCCGAAGTACGGCAAGCAGGTGAGCAGCTACCAAGTCCTGATCCCCTGCTTCTACCGCAATTACATTTGCTTTGCTAAAATCGAATATAATTGATAGCCTTGCGGTGTGATCGCCGTATTCAAGCAAAAATCGCCGGGCAATATCGTGCTCCTCTTATTGTTCGGCCTGTTGATCAAGCTGCCCCTCTTCCTCCACCCGAGGACGATCGTGTCGGGTATTTATGATGGCCAGCTGTACCGCTGGTTCATCAGCGTGATGCCGGCTGACAACCGGCTGGTGGCTTCGGTCCTTTCCTTTGCCTTCCTGTATGTGCAAGCGATCATGCTCAACTACCTGGTGAACGAGTACCGGATGATCACCCGGCAGACCTACCTGCCGGCCATGGCCTTCCTGCTGATCACCTCGCTGCTGCCCGAGTGGAACTATCTTTCCTCCCCGATGCTGGCCAATACCTTCATCATCTGGGAGTTCATCATTCTTTTCCGGCTCTACAATTCCCAAGGCGCCAAGGCCCGGGTATATAATATCGGCGTCATCGCCGGCGTGGCTTCCTTCCTCTACTTCCCTTCAGCAGCCTTCATTCTCTGCATCCTCCTCGGGCTGATGATCCTCAAACCTTTCCGCCTTAACGAGATCGTGCTCTTCCTCCTGGGCTGCATGACCCCTTATTATTTCTATGGCGCCTACCTCTTCCTGTCCGACAGCTGGGACGTCTGGAAGATCGTACCTCATGTGCAGGTGCGGGTGCCCCTGATCCGGAGCTCCATCGCCATTGCCGCCTCGGTGCTCCTGCTCACGGTGCCCTTCCTCATCGGCGGCTATTACGTGCAGGTCCACCTCCGCAAGATGCTGATCCAGGTGCGGAAGAACTGGAGCATCCTCCTCCTGTACCTGCTGCTGGCCTTTTTTGTGCCTTTCATCAACAGTGACCAGAGCTTCTTCACCTGGGTGCTCATCACCGCTCCCTTCGCGCCCTTCCATGCCTGCGCCTACAACTATGCGCCCCGGCAGTGGCTCACCCTGCTGCTTTTCTTCAGTACCGTGGGCTTCATCATCTACCAGCAGTACGGCACCCATGCCTGGGGGTGAATAATTAGCTAATTAGCTAATTGGCTAATCGGCTAATTAGCTAATTTTGCGCCTCAACCTCCACGTATGAAATTCGGTGTAGTTGTTTTCCCCGGTTCTAATTGTGACCGCGATATCCATGACGCCCTGGTTCACGACCTGAAGCAGGAGGTGACCATGCTCTGGCACAAGGATTCCGACCTCTCGGCTTTCTCCACGGAAGACTGCATTGTGCTCCCTGGCGGTTTCTCGTATGGCGATTACCTGCGTACCGGCGCCATCGCCCGCTTCAGCCCGATGATGGAAAGCGTGATCGACTTCGCCAACCGGGGCGGAAAGGTTCTGGGCGTCTGCAACGGATTCCAGATCCTTTGTGAATCGCAACTCCTTCCCGGCGCCCTGCTGCGCAACAACAACCAGCAGTATATCTGCAAGAATGTGTTTGTGAAAGACGGGGAAGAGAACGTGTACAAGATCCCCATTGCGCATGGCGAAGGCCGTTATTATGCCGATGAGGCCACCCTCGACCGGTTGGAAGCCGAAGGCCGCGTGGTGCTCCGTTATTGCGACGAGCAGGGCGAAGTGACCCCGGGATCCAATCCCAACGGCTCCCTGCGCAATATTGCCGGCATCTGCAACGAAGGCCGCAATGTTTTTGGTATGATGCCCCACCCCGAGCGCGCCTGTTCGACCCTGTTGGGAAATACCGACGGCCGCAAGGTTTTCGAACTGCTCTTCGCGCTGGTGCTGGAAGAAGTGTAATGGGAGCGGAAGCGCTTCATCAGCGAAATCCCAGGAATCAGCGCAAACTGCGTTTTAACAATCTGGTCCGAAATCAAATCGCAATTTTGCTCGTAAATAGCTCCGTATGAAGAAACTCGCCTTCCTTGTTTTCACCCTGATCACCCTCGGCCTTGCCGCCCAGGCGCAGAACCCGGTGAGCTGGTCCTTCACCAGCAAGAAGATCAGCGACAACGTATACGAGATCCAGATGGTGGCCACCATCGAAAAAGGCTGGCACCTTTATGCCCAGAGCCAACCCGATGACGCCATCGCCATGCCTACCACGTTCTCGTTCAATAAGAACCCACTGCTGGAACTGGATGGCAAAGTGAAGGAAGTGGGCATGCTGGAGAAATTCAAGGACAAGACCCTGGGCGTTTCGGCGAACCAATACAGCAATAAAGTCACCTTTGTGCAGCGGGTGAAAGTGAAAGGAAAAGTGAAGACGAATGTTACCGGCAAGCTGGAATTCCAGACCTGTAACGATGCCAAGTGCCTGCCGCCCAAGACCGTCAATTTATCGATCGCTCTTTCCTAACCTGATATGACCGAATTTTGCAAACGAGTTCTCTGGAACTCGTTTGTTTTTTCAACCCGACCGAATGACACAAGTTATACGCCGACTGCTTCCTCTCTTCCTGTTGCTCCTTTCCGGCTCCCTGTTCGCCCAGGATTCCATCGCCCCGTTTTCCTGGCAGGTCCAGGCCCGGCAGCTCGCTCCGGGCAACTATGAGCTGAGTTTCTCCACGAAGGGAAGCCCCGATTGGCAACTCTATTCACCTACCCTGCAGATCTCGGGTTCGCCCACCACGGAGCTGCAGTTCGCCGATTCGGCGGTCACCCTCAGTGGTCCGTTCACCGAGAGTGGCACGGCGAAGACCGAGAATAGCGAGGTCTTCGGACAGGCGATGAAATTTTATACCGGCCCCACCACCTGGAAGGCCCGGGTGAAGATCGCCGGCACCATTCCGGCCTCGATGCAGGGCACTCTTTTATACAGCTATGGCAAGGGCGCCGAGTTCTATCCATCCACGGTGCTGGCTTTCACGGTGCCCCTGGAAGGCGGTGTGAGCAAGGGTTTCGGGATCCTTCGACCTTCGGTCGACGTGGATAAACCGGTAAGCAATTGCGGCGACGACAAGCCGACTTCGAACATGATGCAGCTCCTGCTGATCGGTTTCGGAGCGGGTTTCCTCTCGTTGTTCTTCCCCTGTATCTTTCCGCTGATCCCGCTGACCGTTTCCTATTTCACCAAGCGCTCGGGTACGCGCCGGCAGGGTATTCAGAATGCGCTGCTCTACGGGCTGTCGATCTTCGCCATCTTCGTGGCCCTGAGCCTGCCCTTTCACCTCTTCAACAATATTTCGACCAACGTACCCCTGAACCTTATCTTCTTCGCCATCTTCATCGTCTTTGCCCTTTCCTTCTTCGGCCTCTTCGAGATCGTGCTGCCGGCGAGTTTTGCCAACAAGGCCGATTCGAAATCGGGCCTGGGCAATTTCGCCGGGATCTTTTTCATGGCCCTTACCCTGGTGATCGTCTCTTTTTCCTGCACGGCGCCCATCCTCGGTACCCTGATCTTCGGGGCTACGAGCGGACAAAGCGGGGCCTGGCAGCTGACGGCCGCCATGGCCGGTTTCGGCCTCGGCCTTGGACTGCCCTTCGTGCTCTTCGCCCTCTTCCCCCAGTGGCTGCAGTCCCTGCCTAAGTCGGGCGGGTGGATGACCGAGCTGAAAGTGGTCTTCGGCTTTATCGAGCTGGCGATGGCGATCAAATTCCTTTCCTCGGCCGACCTGGTGATGCAATGGGGCCTGCTCAAGCGCGAGGTCTTCATCGGTATATGGGCCCTGCTCAGCCTGCTCACCACACTCTACCTTACCGGCATCTTTCGTGCGAAGAACAAGGGCCGGGTGCGGTTCTCCGTATCCCGGATCATTTTCATCGCGCTGTTCGGCGCGTTCACGCTTTACCTCATCCCGGGCGTTACCAATAGCAAATGGGCCAACCTTACGCTGGTCAGCGGACTGGCCCCGGCTGCCTCCTATAGCGTTTATGAGAAGCCGGTACTCATGCAGGACCGGGTACATCCCCTCGAGAATGACTATACGAAAGCCCTCGAGCTGGCGAAAGCACAGGGAAAGCCTATACTCATCGACTTCACCGGCTGGGCCTGTGTGAACTGCCGCCGGATGGAAGACCAGGTCTGGATCGACCCGGAGGTCCGTCAGCTCATGATGGAAAAGTTCATTGTCGTTTCCCTTTATGTGGATGAGCGCCGGAAGCTGCCGGCAGGCGAGCGCCAGGAGTACGTGACCAAGAAAGGCGACCGGAAGTCCATCGTGACGGTGGGCGACCTCTGGGCCACGTTCCAGTCGGAGAATTTCCATGCCGTTTCGCAGCCTCAGTATGCGATCATCTCCCCCGACGAGAAAGCGCTGACCAAGACCAAGGGCTACTCTTCCACCGCGGAGTTCCAGGCCTGGCTGCAGTGCGGGCTGGACGCGATGGGGAAGTAATTCGGGAATTAGCTAATTAGCTAATGAGCTAATGAGTGGCTCCCGGATTTGACGTGCTGCCAAATAGAAGGAGTTAAGGAGACGAATAATAGAAAAGGAGCTCGACTGAGCTCCTTTTCTATTATCTAATATTTCTACTGAAAGACCGCATCCAGAGCGACCCATCTGCGAAATCCAATTCATCTCCAAATCTGCGATCAGTATTCGTCTTCGTTGAAGAGGAAGTCTTCCTGCGAAGGATAGTCGGGCCAGATGTCCTCAATGCTCTCGTACACCTCACCTTCGTCCTCGAGTTCCTGGAGGTTCTCGATCACTTCGATGGGCGCGCCCGAACGGATGGAGTAGTCGATCAGTTCATCCTTCGTTGCGGGCCAGGGTGCTTCTTCCAGGTAGGATGCCAGTTCTAAGGTCCAAAACATCGTTTGCAGTTTTTAGTAGGAATGAAATTTTGAAGTATAATTTCTATGCCAGGAAACCCGGCCGGGAATACTCCAAATTTTCCGCAAATGTAACGGGAATCGCCAATTTACCAAATGTGTTTCGACGAGCCCTCCGGCGGAGAAAACGGTCTTTGCTGTGCGGGTTTGTTTTGGGATATTTGACCC
>CBHWDR010000235.1:0-5635 GCA_966112575.1 uncultured Chitinophagales bacterium | reverse complement strand
CCCTGAACCTCCGGGAGGCGGAGCTCTTCCTCTCCTCGGCGGGTTCCGACTGCGGGATCGCCAACGTGAACATCGGCACTTCCGGTGCGGAGATCGGAGGCGCCTTCGGCGGCGAGAAAGAAACGGGCGGCGGCCGCGAGAGCGGATCGGATGCCTGGAGGATCTACATGCGCCGGCAGACCAATACGATCAATTACAGCAACAAGCTCCCGCTCGCGCAGGGGATCCGGTTCGACCTTTAAGAAGCGGAGCATCCGGAGCAAGGAATTCAGGAATAAGAAAGGGGCCCTCCGGGCCCCTTTTAACATGGTCCAAACAACCACTCCTCCGCTTTTCCCCTTCTATACCGGGAGCAAGACTTATTTTTATACCTCACTAATTATCCAAAAAAAGAGTACATGATGAATCATCTCAAAGGAACGGCGCTGGCGCTGGCCTTTACTGGCCTCGGCCTGGCCGGTTCCGCTCAGACGTCGGCTCCCAACGGCTGGCACCTGAAGGATCAGAAGGGAAGCGGACTTTACGGTATCAGTCTCGATAAAGCTTACCAGTTCGTCAAAGGCAAAAAAAGCCAGACCGTGATCGTAGCGGTGATCGACTCCGGTATCGATACCCTCCATGAAGACCTTAAAAACGTTCTCTGGACCAATCCCAAAGAGATCCCCGGCAATGGCGTGGACGACGATGGCAATGGCTATGTAGACGACGTACACGGCTGGAACTTCCTCGGCGGCCGCGATGGACGGAACGTGAAGGAAGACTCGTATGAGGCTGCCCGCGTATATCATGCCGGCAAGTCAAAATATGAAAATGCGTCTGAAGCAACATTCACCGGGCAGGATCTCCAGGACTACAAAGAATGGAAGCGCGCCAAGGAATCGGTGGTTGCGGGCGTGGATGAGAACGAGCTGGCCATGATCCGCCAGATCTATCCCAACCTGAAGAAAGGCGATTCCATTATTGCCAAGGACCTGGGCAAGGAAGAATATTCCGGCAAGGAACTGCAGGCTTATGATGCGAAGGTGAAGGAAGCCACGATGGCGAAGAGCATCATCCTCAGCATCTGCGCTGCCAACGGCAACAATTTCGATATTACCAACAAGATGCTCCTCGACGACATCGAAGGACAGCTGCGCAAGGCCGATGCCGCCAACATGCCGCCCCCGAATTACCGGGGAGATATCGTGAAGGACAACGAGAACGATATCAACGACCGCTTCTACGGCAACAACGACATCATGGCTTCGACGCCTTTTCACGGCACACACGTGTCGGGCATTATCGCGGCCGCCCGCGGCAATGGCAAGGGCATCGACGGTATTGCCGACAATGTGCGGATCATGACCATCCGTGCGGTTCCCGACGGGGACGAGCACGACAAGGACATCGCCCTGGCCATCCGCTACGCGGTGGACAACGGCGCCAAAGTGATCAACATGAGCTTCGGCAAGAGCTTCTCCCCCCAGAAGAAGTGGGTTGATGAGGCGGTGGCCTATGCCGAAAGCAAGAACGTTCTTCTGGTGCATGCGGCCGGCAACGACGCCAAGAACCTCGATTCGGACTACAACTTCCCTACCCCGGTATTCCAGGGATCCAGCCGCCATGCGTCCAACTGGCTGACCATCGGTGCTTCCGGTGATCCGAAGAACGGCGGCCTCGCGGCTTCCTTCTCCAACTACGGAAAGAAAGAAGTGGACGTGTTCGCCCCCGGCGTGAACATCTATTCCACCGTCCCAGGTGGCACCACCTATGGAAATGCTTCCGGTACTTCGATGGCCTCCCCGGTAACCGCTGGCGTGGCTGCTTTCCTGCTCAGCTATTACCCTTCGCTTTCTGCGAAGGACGTGAAAGCGATCCTCGAGAAGAGCGCCGTGAAGCCCGCCATCAAGGCGGAAAAGCCCGGTACCGAAGACAAGGTTTCCTTCTCGGAACTGAGCCGCACCGGGGGCCTGCTCAATGCATTTGAAGCGGCGAAGATGGCTGCGCAGATGACGGCGAAAAAGCCCGCGCCCAAAACAACCCTGAAAGTAAAGCAGCCGGTACGTAACTGATCCGTTCTGTTTATCCGCATAAAAAGGTCCTCCGATGTTCGGGGGACCTTTTTTAATTTCGGCAAAACAACCTACATGGCAGTGATCGAACTTTCCGCGGTGCCTTCCTTCTATCACCGCTACATCGAGCGGGTACAGCAGGCATCCGTTCCCGAAGCGCTTACCCATGCCCAACAGGAATTCCAGCAGGCGCTGGCGGGACTTTCCGAAGCACAATGGGATTACCGGTATGCAGAAGGGAAATGGTCCATCAAGGAGATGGTGCAGCACATGATCGACTGTGACCGCATCTTCGCCTATCGCGCGCTCTGCATTGCCCGCGGCGAAATTGCCTCTCTCCCCGGCTTCGACGAGAACGGCTACGCGGAGCACAGCGAAGCGGGGCGCCGCCCGGTTTCCGACCTGCTCGACGAGCTGCGGACCCTCCATCGCTCCTGCCAGCAGCTCTTCGCATCTTTCAGCGCCGAACAATGCAAACGAAGCGGAACGGCCAACCAGAACCCGATCACCTGTGAAGCCATCGGCTTCATCATGGCCGGGCATACCCTGCACCATCTGGGGATCTTACAGGAACGTTACCTCCAACAGGCTTAAGGCAGCCCATAAAAAAAGCTCCTGCGATCGCAGGAGCTTTTTTTTATTCGTTTGAACAAGGATCAGAAGGTCTTCGCGGGAGCCGCCTTGCCCTTGGCCATATTGTGCTGGCTGACCATGTCATTGATCACCTTCACGGCCTGGTCGACATACCGGTCTTTCGACAGGTTGTTGAGCCAGGACTGGTAGCGCTGGTTCTTATCCTTATCAGCTGAATTATAGCGGGCTTCATCCTGCTTGAGGTAGGAAACCTGCATGGCCTGGTCGAGCTTGATCAATCCTTCGATGCGTTTCACGGCATCACGGGTGATCTTCTGGTCGCGGCGGAACTGGCTCATTTCCAGCGGATATTCCTTATCGTTCTCACGGGCCAGGACATCGGTCTGCTGACGGATCAGCTGGAACACCGAATCATTGGCGATCCGGGCCTTGGCCAGGTTCTGCACGGTTTCAAAGGAGAAGCCGGGCTGCCACTGGTCGTAGCGGGCCTTGCCGATCTCGTCGTAAGGCAGGGAATATTCATTGTCGCGCTCGCGGAACTTGAGGTATTCGTAATAGTCCGGAACGATGATGTCAGGGATCACGCCGGTCTTCTGGTTCGAGCCGCCGCTCACCCGGTAGAACTTCTGCAGGGTCAGCTTGAGGGAACCCAGCTCTGAATTGGTATTCTGGAAATTGCTCTCCGGATCAAGACCAAAGGAACGCTGCACGGTACCCTTACCATAGGTGCTCGACGAACCGATGATGATGCCACGTCCGTAATCCTGAATTGCGCCGGCGAAGATCTCCGAAGCCGAAGCGCTGAGCTCGTTCACCATAACGGCGAGCGGGCCATCGTACAACACACCGCCATCACGGTCACGCATGACCTCGGGCTGGCTTTCGCGGCCTTTTACCTGTACAACCGGACCTTGGTCGATGAACAGGCCTACCATCTGCACCACATCGATCAGCGATCCGCCGCCGTTGTTGCGCAGATCCAGTACGATGCCGTCCACTTTCTCGGCCTTCAGCTTTTTCACTTCATTGGCCACGTCCACATAGCTGCGGTGCGGGTCGGAAGGATCGTTGAAGTTGGCGTAGAACTCGGGGAGGAAAATATAACCGATTCTGGAAGAGCCCTGGTTGATCACGGCGCTGCGGGCATAGGTCTCATCCTGCACGATCTTGTCGCGGATCAGCGAAACCACCTTCAGCGTTCCGTCTTTTTTCCGCAGGGTCAGGCGCACTTCCGTGCCCTTCTTGCCACGGATGATCTTCACGGCGTCGGTCACTTCATAACCGGCCACTTCCACGGGTGTTTTGTCACCCTGGGCTACACGAACCACTACATCGCCTACGTCCACCTGTCCGGATTTCTGGGCCGGTCCGCCAGGCAGCACCGATGCGATCTTGATGGTACCTTCTTCCGAGGTCAGCTGGGCGCCGATACCGTCGAAGGATCCGCTCAGTTCTTCATCGAAGGCCCGCTTGTCCACAGGCAGCATGTACTCGGTGTGGGGGTCCATCATATTGGTGATCGTATTCACAAATACGCTGAACTTCTCGTCGAGGTCAAACTTCACTTTATAGCGGTTGAAGATCCGCTCCATGGTGCCTTTCACTTTTTCGCGGGCTTCCTTCTCGAGCTCGGGATCGGTCTTCACGGTGAAGCCTTCCTTGCCTTTATTGGCTTCCCGGGCATCCAGCAGGTCGGTATAGCGCTGGAGCACCATGTATTTCAGGTGCAGGCGCCACTGCTCGCGGCGCTCGGCATCGTTCTTCGGATAGGCCAGGCGCTTGCTATCGGTCACTACTTTTTCATTCTTGGAGAAATCGAAAGGCTTTGAAAGCACTTCGTTCACGATGGCAAAGGCTTCGGGCGCACGCTTGTCGAAGACCTTGCTCACTTCCTGGAAGAACTGGACCGGAGCGCCTTTGATCTCGTCATCGATCCGGGTGGAATACGACTGCAGGGCTTCGATATCGCTGGCCAGGAAAATGTCTTTATCGGCATCGAGCTCTTCGAAATAACGGTCGAAGATCTTTTTGGAGAAGGCGTCATTGATATCCTTAGGGCTGTAATGGCCCTGTTCCAGGATCTCGCCTACGATACGGAGGATCTTTTCATACTTGGACGGTGGATTGGTGGTAGACTTCCCCATGGTCTGGAAAGCCAGGAACACACCCACGATCAGCATCACGATCAGGATGGGTAATCTCTTCATGTCGAATATGTATTTAAGTGCCTTAGGCATACCTTTCAAATTTAGTACAAAAAAGACGGGCCATGGGTTCGTGTGCGGGCTTTAACGAATGTTTTTCCACCCTTTTATATGAACGGAAAATCGGGGAAGTCCGGATGCGGCTTCGTTAAGGACTTTAAGGCTTGCACCGCAGGATCCATCAACGAAGCGGGATGCAACAGCGAGTAATGAAGCTGAAAGCAGGGATAAATTTTTACCGCTCCCTTGCGTTTTTTATTCCGCAAAGCTTTATTTTTGCACTCGCCTCAAAACATGGTGGCCATAGCTCAGCTGGTTAGAGCATTAGATTGTGGTTCTAAGGGTCGCCGGTTCGAACCCGGTTGGTCACCCGAAAAGTCCTGATTACATCAGGACTTTTTCTTTTTCTTCCCGTTTCCGCCCCCTGCTCAACCGTTCATCCTTTTTATTGTTAAATATGGTTAACAAGACCCGGCACCGGCTGCAGGCTAGACTACCTTTGCGGCCACTCAATTAACGCACATGAAGAACAAACTGCTCCTGGTTGTGGGACTGCTATTTTCCCTCCTGACCTACAGCCAGATGCCCGGTATGGGTGCCCGTCCTTCCGGACAGATGCCGACCGGCCGTTTCTACGGTAAAGTGGTGGATGCTGCCAACAAAGGCATCGAGGCCGCTTCCGTAACCCTCGTCACCAACCGCATGGATTCGGTGACCAAAAAACCAAAAGAAGTCATCGTAGGCGGCATGCTTACGGCAGCCAACGGCGAGTTCAGCGTTGAGAAC
>CBHWDR010000234.1:0-5648 GCA_966112575.1 uncultured Chitinophagales bacterium | reverse complement strand
CTTCTACTCCTAAAGTTTCTTTTAACGTTTTCGACAAAATCCTAATATCCCTAACCGCCTAAACCGTAGGAGTTTATGAAATTATTGTCCAAACTGTCCGACCACGAGCTCATCCACTCGTTCAATGCCGGGAACGTCGATGCACTCGAGGTCCTGGTGCTTCGTCACAAAGACAAGCTTTACACCTCGATCTTCTTCCTGGTTAAAGACAAGTACCTTGCCGAAGACATCTTCCAGGATGTTTTTATCAGAATTATTGATACCATCCGTAGCGGACGCTACACCGAGGAAGGCAAGTTCCTGCCCTGGGCCATGCGGATCGCCCATAACCTCTGCGTGGATCATTTCCGGAAGGTGAAGCGCACTCCCACCATCAAGAACAGCGAAGACCAGGATATCTTTGAAGTGCTGAACTTTACCGAAGACAGCGCGGAAACGAAGATGATCAAGCGGCAGAGCTACAACCGGGTGCGGGATATGCTCGACCTGCTTCCTGAAGACCAGCGGGAAGTGATCATCCTCCGTCATTATGCCGATATGAGTTTTAAAGAGATCGCTTCAGTAACCAATTGCAGCATCAACACGGCCCTGGGCCGGATGCGCTACGGGCTGATCAACCTGCGCAAGATGATGGCGCAGAAGCAGATCGTTCTATAAGTTCTTGTCATTCTTATTCTCCCACTACATGCTTGCCGTAGGCGGTTGAGTAAGAATGACGCCCAATTAAAAAAGCCCCTTCACGGGGCTTTTTTGCTATCGGTCAATGGCCTTTATTCCGGTTTCATGTTGTTCACCACGGCATCGCTCACGCCTACGAAGCTGAATCCGCCATCGTGGAAGAGGTTCTGCATGGTGATGTAGCGGCTCATATCGGAGAAGAGGAACGCGCAATAGTTGGCGCAGTCTTCCGCAGCGGCATTTCCGAGGGGCGACATCTTTTCTGCATAGTCTACAAATGCATCGAAGCCCTTTACGCCCGAGCCGGCAGTGGTGCGGGTAGGCGACTGCGAGATCGTGTTCACACGCACCTTTTTGCGCACGCCGTAATGGTAGCCGAAAGAACGGGTCACGCTTTCGAGCAGGGCCTTGGCATCGGCCATCTCGTTGTAATCAGGGAACACACGCTGTGCGGCGATGTAGCTAAGGGCCACTACCGAGCCCCACTCATTGAGGGCATCCATGTCCCAGGCCGTGCGCAGCACGCGGTGCAGGCTCATCGCGGAGATATCGAGGGTCTTCTGGTTCCACTCGTAATTCATCTCGGTGTAGTGCTTTCCTTTCCGCACGTTGAGGCTCATACCAATGGAGTGGAGCACAAAATCGATCTTGCCGCCGAAGTGGGCCTGGGCTTCTTCGAACAGCTTTTTGAGATCGTCCATGTTGGTCACATCGGCACCGATAACGGGAGCCTGGATGGCTTCCGCCAGCTTATTGATCTCGCCCATGCGCAGGGCAACGGGGGCATTGGTCAGTACGATCTGTGCGCCCTGCGCGTGGCAGGCAAGCGCCGTTTTCCAGGCGATGGATTTTTCATCAAGGGCACCGAAGATGATGCCTTTCTTTCCTGCAAGTAGATTATTTGCCATATTCAGTTGATAAAGGTTCGAGACAATTCCGGGAGTCACTGCCATGTGGCTCCTAGCCGTAAAAATAAGGCTTATCGTTTTGGCAGCGGGAGAAAGAAGGTATTAATTCATCACCATCTCGCGGGCATTCTCGATCGCGGCGGCAGTGGGCTTCTCACCGGAAAGCATACGCGCGATCGCTACGATGCGCTCGTCGGTATCGAGACGACGCACGCCAGTGGTGACGGCATCGTTGCGTACTTCCTTATACACGAAGAAATGGGCGTCGGCCTTGCCGGCGATCTGGGGCTGGTGGGTAATGCAGAGCACCTGCCGGGCAGCGGCCAGCTCTTTCATGATGATCCCCACCTGCTTGGCCGCCTCGCCGGAAATACCGGTATCGATCTCATCGAAGATCAGTGTGGGCATGTTCATGGATGTAGCGACGAGCGACTTGATGCAAAGCATCAGGCGCGAAAGCTCGCCACCGGAGGCCACCTTACGAAGGGGATTGAACTGGTTGCTGCGGTTGGCATCGAAAAGGAACTCGATCTCGTCGCTGCCGGTGCTATTCAAAGCAGCCTTGCGGATATCCACGCGGATGCGGGCGTTGGGCATACCCACCTGCGCCAGCATTTTATTTACACTGGTCTCGAGACCTTTGACCTGGGCCTTACGGGCAGCGGAGATCTTCTCGGCCAGGGCTTCTGCTTTCGCCAAAAAGTCGGCATGTGCCTGCTCGGCTTCGGCAATGGCATCGTCGATATTCAGCACGGCCTGGAGCTTCTCATTCAGTGCGTTCCGGATATCGAGCAATTCGGTCGTGGTTTTCACACCGTGCTTTTTCAGCAGCTTGTAACCCAGCGAAAGGCGTTCGCTGATCCGCTCGACCGCCTCCGCATCGGCATGTATGTGACCGGATATCCGGTCTACCTCACCGGCGATATCCTGCAGTTCGATGTAGGCGGAATGGATCCGCCCGATCACCGCGGGCAGATCGGGCTGGAGATCGCCGTAGGGTTGCAGGCCATTGACCATGCTTTTGAGGGCGCGGATGACCGGCGTTTCACTTTCCTCGAGTTCGTAGTATGCTTTCGAGAGGGCATTGCGGATCCCTTCGGCATTCGATTGCATCTTCAGCTCCACATCAAGGTCTTCCAGTTCATTTTCCCGGAAGCCGGCCTCTTCCAGCTCGTTGAACTGGAACTGGTGGTAGTCGAATTCCTTATTGAATTGTTCTTTCTGGGTGCGTAGCTCCTTCAGGCCTTTTCCGGCAGCCTGAACCTCGTTGAAGGTTTGCCGATAGGTCTTCAGCGCTCCGAAATTGCCGGCCAGGGCGTCGAGCACCTCGCGCTGGAAATCGCTTTCTCCGAGTTCGAGGGTGTCGAACTGCTGGTGGAGGTCCACCAGCAGGGAGCTCAGCTGGTTGAGCTGCCCGAGGTTTACCGGTGTATCATTGATGAATGCCCGTGACTTGCCGCTGGGGGCGATCTCCCGCCGGACGGTGAGTTCTTCATTCACGTCCAGCTCATTGTTCCGAAGGAAGGCGATCACGCCGTCGTCGCTCATCTCACCTTTGAAACAACCTTCGACGATGCATTTCTTTTCCCGGTTCAGCAGCACATTGCTCTCGGCCCTTTGTCCGAGGATCAGGCCCAGGGCGCCCATGATGATGGACTTACCTGCCCCCGTTTCACCGGTAATGATGTTCAGGCGGCCGGAGAAATCCACCTCGAGGTGGTCGATAATCGCATAATTCTGAATGGATAAGCGGCTCAGCATAATCGGCAACAAAGTACGTCAATTCCTATTTTTCTTAGCAAAAAAAGCCCCTGAATTAACAGGTAGTTTGCCGCTGCCCGGGCGAGAAAAAACCGGTATTCCGGGAAGAAAAAATCCCGTACCGAAGGATCGGCACGGGATCGATAAAATTTCGTTCTTTTCTTATTTCACTTCGATGGAGTCGGAGAGCTCGGCGTCTACCAGGATCCGGCCGCAGTTCTCGCAGACCATGACTTTCTTGCGCTGCTTGATCTCGCTCTGCTTCTGCGGGGGAATGTAGTAGAAGCAACCACCACAGGCATCGCGCTCCACCGGCACCACAGCCAGGCCGTTGCGGTAGTTCTTGCGGATCTTCTCGTATGAAGCCAGGAGGCGGGGATCGACATGCGATTTCGCGTCTTCGGCCTGCTTATTGAAATGCTTTTCTTCTTTCTCGGTCGCGGCGATGATCTTTTCGAGTTCGCCTTTCTTCGAGTTGAGCACGCCTTCCGTGGTACCCAGGGCTTTTTTGGCCTTATCGAGGGCCTGCGCCTTCTCGGCGATCTCCTCGTTGGCATCCTTGATATGCTTCTCGCAAAGCTTCACCTCGAGTTGCTGCATTTCGATCTCTTTGTTGATCGCTTCGAACTCGCGGTTGTTCTTTACGTTCTCGCTTTGCTTCTCGTATTTTTTGACCAGGGCCTGGGCTTCCTTGATCGCTTCTTTTTTCTGCTCGATGAATTCGGTGATGCCGTTGATCTCCTCTTCGATGCGGAGCTGGCGGGCGTGCAGACCCTGGATCTCGTCTTCCAGATCGGCTACTTCCATCGGAAGCTCACCCTTGAGGATATGGATCTCGTCGAGCTTCGACTCCACTTTCTGCAGTTGCACCAGGGAAGTCAGCTTTTCTTCAACCGAAAATTCTTTGACGTTTGCCATGAGTTGTTCGAGGTTTGACCCCTTCGCCAGGGTTTTGGTGCCCGGAGAAGGTGATGAAATTATCCTCCGGTAACCTTAGGACCGCAGAAAATAGCGGACCGGATTGGTATTAACCGAAGATTTAAGGACGGCAAAGGTAGGAAATTTTTCGAGCAAAAGCTCAGACAGGAGGTCTACCGTGAATTGCTCGCTCTCATAATGACCAATATCAGCCAGGAGCATCCGTCCCGCTGCGTCGAAGAACTCGTGGTATTTGACATCCGCGGTAACGTACGCATCAGCCCCGGCGGCGACCGCTTTTTTGATCAGGAAAGCTCCTGCCCCGCCGCAGACCGCCACCCGCGTTATGGGCCGGCCGGCACCGGTGGTGTGGCGGATCGCGCCCGTGCCGAAGGCCGTCTGGAGCCGGGCCAGGAAGTCCCCTTCCTCCAGGGGCGTTTCCAGCTCGCCAATCAGGCCGGCGCCGATGCCGTAGTGCACATTATCCATGGTAAAGATGTCGTAAGCCACTTCCTCGTAGGGGTGGTTGTTCACTAGGGCGGCCACCACCTGGGTTTCCAGGTAGAACGGATAAACGATCTCGATCTTGGTCTCGGCCTCCTGGTGCTGCTCCCCTACCTTGCCCACGTAGGGATCGGCGCCTGGTCCGGCGGTGAAAGTGCCCACGCCCTCCGAATTGAAGGAGCAATCGGAGTAGTTGCCAATGTGGCCGGCACCGGCGGCAAAAACAGCGGCCCGCACCTCCCCTGCTTTGTCCAGGGGCGCGAAAGTGATCAGGCGCCGCAGCATGCTCTTCTTCGGCTGGAGGATCCGGGTGCCGGTCAGACCGATCTTCTGCGCGATGCGGCCGTTGACGCCCAGCAAAACATTATCGAGGTTGGTATGCGCGGCATAGATCGCGATATCGTTCTTAATGGCCAAGATGATGGCCTGCTCCACATAGTCCTTACCATTGATCCGCTTCAAACCCTTGAACAGGATAGGGTGATGGGCCACCACGAGGTTGCAGCCCCGCTCCTTCGCCTCGGCGATCACCTCCGGCGTAGTGTCGAGCGCGCAAAGGACGCCGGTACAGGCCCATCCGGCATCACCGGTGATCAGCCCGGCATTATCATACTCCTCCTGCAGCTCCGGGGCGGCGAAACGCTCGACCTCCGCGATCAAATCCCTGATTTTCATTGATGAAAGTTAGTATTTTCATGTTCCAAACAACCAATGTTCCAACCAGATCCCAAACCCCGGCCAAGGGCACGGAGCCTTGAAGAGGTACAACAGCGACAGGCGCGCCGGCGGAAACGCAAGCGGGTACGCGGCCTCGCCCGCGATGGCTTGCTGATGGCACTGGGGATCATCTCGGCCGGTTTTGGGCTGCGTTCCTTCCTC
>CBHWDR010000233.1:0-5652 GCA_966112575.1 uncultured Chitinophagales bacterium | reverse complement strand
AGACGCTGGAAGAAGAGCGTAAAGACCTTTTCGGTGCGCACGATCCCGTCGAAGCCCGCAAACTGCTGGAGTCGAACCTGCAGAAAGCGCAGGCCGCGAAAGAGAAAGCATCGGAACTGCTCGGCAGCCTGCTCGAGCGGAGCACCCTGGCTAAACAACAGCTGTCGGGATGCGAGGCCGAATCGGAAACCAATCGTACGCTGATCGGCAAGCAAACCGCTTCCTTCCTCACCCGGGTGCAGAAGGATGGCTTCGCGTCCATCGAAACCTATGGCGCCGCCTTCCTGCCGGAAGAAGAAGTCACAGCACTTTCTGAACAACGCCAAACCATCACCGAACAGCAATCGGCGGCGGTGAAGCTGCTGGCTACCCTGGAAAAAGAGCAGGCAGCGCTGACGGCACAGCAGAAAGTAAAACAGTCCGAAGCCGAACTCACGGCTGCACTCGAGGCAATCGAAGTCCGCATGGCGGAATTGAACCAGGAGATCGGTCGGATCCGCGGCCTCTTCGAAGACAACCGCAAGCGCAACGACCGGCTCTCGAAGATCATGGACGAGGTAAACGAAGCCAAACGCGAGACCGACCGCTGGGAGAAGCTCTCCTCCCTCGTAGGCGCGCACGATGGCAAGCGCTTCCGCACCTTCGCCCAGTCGCTCACCCTCACCCACCTCACCGGGCTGGCCAACCGCCACCTGAAGAAATTCTCCGACCGCTACCTCATCATCAAATCACCGGATAAGGACCTCGAGCTCCTCATCCAGGATGCGTACCAGGCCGATGCTGTGCGTCCTGTGACCACGCTCTCGGGCGGCGAGTCCTTCCTCGTGAGCCTGGCCCTGGCGCTGGGCCTCTCCGACCTCGCCGGTCGCCGCACGCGCATCGACTCCCTCTTCATCGACGAAGGCTTTGGCACCCTCGATGCCGACACGCTCGACGTGGCCATCACCGCCCTCGAGAATCTCCAAGCCTCGGGCAAGATGATCGGCGTGATCTCGCACGTGGAAGCGCTCAAAGACCGCATCGGCGTCCGCATCGAAGTGCGCAAGGAAGCCGGCGGCCACAGCAAGGTGAAGGTGAAGGGATATGGAGCGCTGGCGGGAGACAAGATTTAGAGAAATAAAGAATAAAGAATAGAGAACAAGGAATAAAGAATATCGAGGGAAGGGAAGAAAGGGATGGGCAAAAGGATGATGATTCACGTTGCGATGGGCTTCCCTTTCCACCCCGTAGGTAGCCCCGGGTCGACCGAAGGGAGGCCCGGGGTTCGGGATTGGGTTCGGTGTTTTGAGCACCCCGTAGGGGTGCCACCTATACCAATCCCCGAAGGACAACGATGAATCAGACGCGATGGCCTTGCGCCGATCTTCGCTACATTCGGGAAGCCGTCAATTTATCTTCATGAAGCTCCTCCTTTCCCTTTTCCTGCTCTGCGCCACCTTCGCCGGTTCGGCCCAACGGCCGGCTGAATACCTCATCATCGTCACCACCGATGGCCTGCGCTGGCAGGAAGTGTTCACCGGCATGGATACGGCCATCGCCAATAACCCGCGCTACCACCAGGACGATAGCGCCCTCATAGCAAAGAAGTATGGCGGACCGGATGCCGAAACACGGAGGAGGAAATTGCTGCCTTTCTTCTGGTCGGTTTTTGGAACGCAGGGACAGGTCTATGGCAACCGGCTTCTGGGCAACCAGGTGAACGTAGCCAATCCCTATGCCTTCAGCTATCCAGGCTACAGTGAGCTGCTCACCGGCTTTGCTGATACGGCCATCAATTCGAACAGCTATCCGCCCAACCCGCATCTTACCCTGCTGGAGTTCCTGCACAGTCGCCGCGGCTTCAAAGGTGGCGTGGCGGCCTTCGGCGCCTGGAATGCCTTCGACCGCATCCTCAACGAAGGGCGGGCCGGCTTCCCGGTGATCTCGGCCTTCGACACCGTTGGCGGCCGGTATCCGAATGAGCGTCAGCGCCGGCACAATGCCATGCTGGCCGACTCCTACAAGCCCTGGAACACAGACGAATGCCTCGACGTGTTCACCCACTACGCAGCCATGGATCACCTCCGGGCCTCCAATCTGCGTGTGCTCTACATCGCCTATGGCGAAACCGATGAATGGGCCCACAGCGGGCAATACCGTTCCTACCTCGATGCCGCGAACCAGGTGGATGCCTGGCTCCGCGAACTCTGGACCTGGATCCAGAACGATCCGCGGTATAAAAACAAAACCGCGATCCTCTTCACCACCGATCATGGCCGCGGCGACGCCGTGAAGTCGGAATGGACGAGCCATGGTGCTTCCGTCCAGGGCTCTTCCGCCACCTGGTTCGCCCTCCTCGCGCCCGGTCTTCCGGCAAAAGGCGAGATGAAGGAAGCGCAACAACTTTACCAGCAACAACTCGCCCAAACCCTCGCCGGCCTGATGGGCTTTCGTTTCCTCGCACCGCATCCCGTGGCCGAGGAAGTGGATGTGCTGCATCGAACGAAGTGAGGGAGAGAGGGAACGCTGATTTATATGATTTATAAGATAACGCAGATAGGTTGCCATCGTTCTCAGGCTATCTTATCTGATCTTGACAACCATAACAATCTGCGTTCCTTCTCTTTGCTCTCGTAAGCGAACAACCACTGTATCAAAAGCGAACAACTACACGGCCGAGATAAAATACCGCCACCTGACCTTCAACCACTTGGCTTCATGGCATGGCCTGTGCGCAGGGAGCAGGGAAATGTGCATGAGAAATGGGGAACCGAACGAAAGCGGTGCTCCGGTGTTGGGTAAACAGCTTCCTTCAACAAAACCGCGTTATGCTCCGCAGCTATATCCTGACCTCTTTCCGCAACCTGGTCCGCAACAAAGCCTATACGGCCATCAACATCATCGGGCTGGGGCTCGGACTGGCGATCTTCCTCCTCCTTGCCCAGTACGTGGCCCATGAGTCGGGCGCCAACCGCTTCAACCCGAGGTACGACCGTCTCTATCGCGTGCAGGTGCAGAACAAGGAAGGCAAGGCGGATTACCACCTGCCGCCGGGATATGCGCCCCAGCTGCAGGCCGCGTTTCCTGCTATCGAACAAGCCCTGCGTTTTGCCGAGGATATCGGCAGTGGCACCATCGAGCGGGCCGATGCCCCGGGTGCGGAAGCCCTGCGCGGCAGCCGCATCCTCTATGCCGACAGCGGCTTCCTGAATGCCTTTGCCTTCCCGGTGACTTCAGGCAATGCAAGCCTGCAGGAGCCGGGTACACTGGCGCTTTCGGAGGCGACGAGCCAAAATCTTTTCGGTAAGGAAGATCCCATCGGCAAAACGGTAGTCGTGAGCAACCAGTTTGGCCGCCATCCTTACCGCGTAGCTGCCGTCTATGCCCAACCGGAGCCTTCCGATATCCGCGCCGACCTGGTGCTTTCGCTGAAAACGCTGGAGAGCGCCGCGGGCCGCAACGGCAACGACTGGGCTGATCCATCCGGTTTGGGCGCCGGCTATTCCAATATCTACCTGCAGCTCCGCCCCGGCAGCAAGGGAGCAGCGCTGGCTGGAGAGATCACGCGCTGGGCGCATTCGGTCAACCCCGAGTCGAAAGACGACCAGGTCTTCCTCCAGCCCATGTCGGAGCTCCACCTCGCGCCTTCCTTCTCCTATCCTTTTCACACCTATGGCAGCCTCAAGGCCATCTCGGTCTTCGGCGCCATCGCGGTGCTCATCCTCCTCATTGCCTGGGTCAACTATATCAACCTCTCCGTAGCGCAATCACTCAAGCGGTCGCGCGAAATCGGTGTGCGCAAAGTGCTTGGTGCCAGCCGCGGTCAGCTGGTTCGCTACTACCTCACCGAAACCGCCCTGCTCACCATCGGGGGACTGGTCCTGGCGCTCTTTCTCACGCAGGCGGTACAACCGCTCTTCAATGCATTCGTGGAGAAGGAGCTGTCACTGAAGCAGCTGGCCGGCAGCTGGGTGCTGCTGGTGGTGGCCGGGCTCACCCTGCTGGGCGCCCTGCTCGCAGGAAGCTACAGCGGGCTGGTACTCACCTCCGCGCGTGCGGCGCAGGCCCTGCGGAATAAGGCCCGCTTCACCGGCCGCGGACTAAGCCTGGGCAAGGGGATGCTGGTCTTCCAGTTCTTCATCTCTTCCCTGCTGCTTATCGGCACGCTGGTGATCTACCGGCAGCTGGGCTATATGCGGGAGAAAGATTTGGGCATGAAGCTCGGTCAGCTGCTTGTACTTTCCGGGCCGGCGCAGGTGAGCGCTGAACAAAAGCCGCAGGCCCAGGCTTTCAAGCAGGCCCTGGCTGCATTGCCCTTCGTGGAGCAGTTATCTGCGAGTAACAATGTGCCCGGTGTGGGCTTCAACTTCACCGCCAATGGCATCACGGGCACAGCGCCGCAGAAGGATGATGACCAGAAACCGTATAACATGTTCATTGCCGATGCGCAGTTCTTCTCCACCTATGGCATCCGGCTTCTGCAAGGCGTTCCCTTCCGCGCCACCGATGCCGAGAGCGGGTGGGGCAAGAGCCGGAAAGTGATCCTGAACGAATCGGCAGCGCGTTCACTCGGTTATCGTCCCGACGAAGCCGTCGGCCGCAAGCTGCTTTGGGGCGAGCCTTATGAGATCATCGGCATCGTGCCCGACTACCACCATGTTTCCTTAAAAGAGCCGATCACGCCCGCGATCTACCTCGCGGCGACGGCCTCCGGTTATTTCACGCTTCGCCTGCGCACCGAGGGGCTTACGGAAAAGCTGGCCACGCTGAAGCAGCTTTATCGCCAATATTTTCCCGGTCAGCCCTTCGACTACTTCTTTGCCGACGAGCGGTTTAACCGCCAGTACCAGTCGGACGAGCAGCTGGGACGCGTGTTCGTGGCTGCTGCCGGCGCCACGATCTTCATCGCCTCCATCGGCCTGCTCGGACTCGTAGCTTTCAGCACCCGCCAACGGATGAAGGAGATCGGCATCCGCAAGATCCTCGGCGCCTCGGTGGGACAGATTCTGTCGCTGACCTCCAAAGACTACCTGAAGCTGGTGGCTCTGGCCTTCCTCCTGGCCGCACCGGTGGGCTGGTGGGCCGCCACTACCTGGCTCCAGGATTTCGCCTATAAGACGGCGGTGTCCTGGTGGATCTTCCTGGCTGCCGGCGCATTCGCCCTGCTACTGGCCCTGGCCACGGTAGGCCTCATGGCCATGCGCGCCGCCTCGGGTAGCCAGGTTCGGAACCTGCGGAGTGAGTAGTAGGCAATGGCGAATAGGCAGTAGGCAGTAGTCCTCCTACGCACAAGGCTGCATCTCGTGAGGCAAGGCTTCGGCGGACGGAGGCAATGGGTCGTTCAAGGTTCAATCATGCCGGACAGCATTCGAAAACAGCTAACCAGGGCTTCGCCTAATGGAGCCAGATCGAAATTCTTAACGTAACCCAATTCATTGGCCGTGTCGAGTGTAGTATCAATCTCCACCACTGAACAACGCGCCATTCGGTAAAAATGGGTTCGGTCAGCCAGCGACTTACGGGCAGCCCCTCCCGTCAGGTTCAACAATACTGAGCTGGAGGATTTACGCAGTTGAAAAGCCATCGCATAGCGTTCTTCCGGAGGCAGCGTAAACAGAAAGCGATAGGTCTCGCGCACCAGCCTCAGGGTGCAGGGATAGACATGCAGGTCGT
>CBHWDR010000232.1:0-5674 GCA_966112575.1 uncultured Chitinophagales bacterium | reverse complement strand
AACTGGGACATGAGCATCTTCGTGAACTTCGTTTACGGAAATGATATCTACAATGCCAACAAACTGGAGTGGACCGACGGCGCTTTCTCCAACCTGAACATGCTCGACATCATGAAGAACCGCTTCACCAATATCAACTCTGCCGGACAGGTGGTGACCGACCCGGTGGAGCTGGCCAAACTGAATGAGGGAGCAACCATCTGGTCGCCGGTGCGCGTACAGCGCTGGTGGCTGCACAGCTGGGCAGTGGAAGACGGTTCTTACCTGCGCGTGAACAACATCACGCTCGGCTACACGCTTCCCATGAAAGTACTAAGCCGCATCAAGCTAAGCAACCTTCGGGTGTTCGGAACGGTCAATAACCTGGCTACGATCACCAACTACTCAGGCTTCGATCCGGATGTGACCGCACGTCGCTCGGATCCGCTGACCCCGGGTGTGGACTTCGCTGCCTATCCCCGTTCGCGTACCTGGACCTTCGGTGTAAACCTCAGTTTCTAATTATTAATGATTGCCAATATGAATAAAAAGCTTTCCATCCTGTCGTTTGTAGCCCTTACCCTCATCGGGGCGGCAGGTTGTAAGAAGTGGACCGACGTGGAGCCGGTTTCGCAATACAGCATTTCCCAGACCTTCTCGGATGTATCCAATGCCTACTCGGCGCTCGTGGGCGTATATGATGAGCTGCAGGGCGATAACGGATACGGCATCCGCATCAGCATGTACTATCCTTATGATACCGACGAAGGTATCGTGAGCGGCAACCTGGATAACGGACGCCGGGGTGTGGGCCGTTACCAATTGCTGCTGACCAACTCCGAGATCTCCAACCCCTTCCGCCAGCTCTATCGCGGTGTGGAGAAGGCCAACCTCTGTATCGAGCAGATCCCGCTGATGAAGCAGTACAACGAGGGAACGGATGCGGAAAAGAAAGAGTTGCGTCGCCTCTATGCGGAAGCACTCACGCTGCGCGCCCAGTTCTATTTCGAGCTGATCCGCAACTGGGGTGATGTGCCGGCGCCGATGGTGCCTGCCTACCAGCAGACCGAACTTTTCATCGGTCGCACCGACCGCGATACGACCTACAACAAGCTCCTGGCCGACCTGGCCACGGCCAAGCAATTGCTGCCCTGGCGTACCGAGGTGGCGCGCAACGAGCGCATCACCAAAGGAGCCGCCATGGCTCTCCGTGCCCGCATCGCCTTGTTCCGCGGCGGTTATGCGCTGCGCAGCGACGGCCAGATGAAGCGCCCGGCCGATTACCTGAATTACTACACCATCGCCCGCGACGAATGTGCCGAGCTGATGGCCCGCCGCACCGAGCACACGCTGAACCCCAGCTTTGAAGACGTATGGCGGAAAGTGACTTCGTTTACCTATGATCCACAGGGTGAGATCCTCTTTGAAGTGGGTGCCGGCGGTGGCAACGGCAACTCCGATAGCCGCATGGGCAACTATGATGGCCCGAACCTGAACAATGCTTCGCGCTACGGCGCGGGCGGCGGCGGCATCGTAATGCTGCCCAACTATTTCTATGCCTTTGATTCGGTGGATACCCGCCGCGATGTGACCATCACGTCGTACCAGGTGACCTCCGCTACGAATATCAAATCCCAGCGTCGCCTGGGTGAGCTCAACACCGGCAAGTACCGCCGCGACTGGCGTGTGCCCCTCCTCCCGGGAACGGTGCTCAACGTGGGCTACAACTGGGTGGTGATCCGTTTCTCCGATGTGCTGCTGATGTATGCGGAAGCGGTGAACGAGATCAACAACGGACCAACGCCCGAAGCGATCGCCGCTTTCGAGGAAGTGCGCAAGCGCGCTTACCGCGGCAACGTGGCGCTGATCGGCACCACACCGGCAACCAAGCAGGGCTTCTTCGATGCGATCGTCAATGAGCGTTACCTGGAGTTCGGCCATGAAGGTGTCCGCAAATACGACCTGCTGCGCTGGAACCTGCTGGCGACCAAGATCGCCGAGACGCGCACGAAGATCCAGCAGATGGCGGCCCGTACCGGACCTTATGCCAACGTTCCGCAGTACATCTACTGGCGCAATGTGGGTGAAGAGATCCAGTATTTCGCAGGCACTAACACGGCTCTTACCGCAGTGCCCTGGTATCGACCCACACAGGTGCCTTCGCCCACTACCGGCTGGACGCGCACCGACTGGGCCCAGCACCTCACGGCGAACGTGATCGATGGCCTTCCCCTGAGCCAGGGGCTGGCCCGGTTCTTCACCCCCGGAAAAAGCGAGCTCTTACCTTTTGATCAGGCAACGATTCAATCTTACCAGGGTCGTCTCTCACAAAACCCCGGCTACTAAGCAATCGTCTCATGTGAACAGGGTCCTGGCTTTTGCCGGGACCTTTGTTTGGGAGCGCTGTGAAGTTCGCGGAGTTTAAAGGTTTGCGATGTTTGCGAGTTGGGTGTTCAAGAGTATACTAGTTGTCGAAAAACATTTGGGATATGAAGTTGATGTTGCTATTCGCCATCTGTTTCGGTGTCATGGCACTGCCGCAGCGCAAGAAAAAGATCTGGCTGATCGGAGATAGTACGATGTCGGTAAAGGAAACCAAAGCGTACCCGGAAACGGGCTGGGGCATGCCCTTTGCGCATTTCTTCGATTCTACCGTGGAAGTGGACAACCGTGCGAAGAACGGCCGGAGCACAAAGTCGTTTCGCGAGGAAGGCTTGTGGACGCCGGTGCTTGAACAGCTGCAGGAAGGCGATTACGTCTTCATCCAGTTCGGGCACAATGATGAGGGAAAAGAGAAAGTCGGGCGCTATACCACTCCCGATGAGTTCCGTGCCAACCTCACCCGCTATGTTGCCGAAACAAAGGCGAAGAAGGCCGTGCCGGTGCTGCTTACGCCGGTTTCCCGGAGAAGTTTCGACTCCACCGGCAAGGTCCGGGAAACCCACCCGGTGTACAACGATGTAGTGAAAGATGTAGCCCGCCTCGAGCAGGTCCTGCTCATTGACCTCAACGAGCGAAGCAGGGAACTGCTGCAGCAGCTGGGTCCCGAGGCTTCACGCGACCTCTTCAACCACCTGCAGCCCGGAATGCACCCGAATTACCCTGAAGGCAAAAAAGACGATACCCATTTCAACGAGCTCGGTGCACGCATGATGGCGGAGCTGGTCTGGCAGGAACTGGGGCGCAGCAGCCTCGAATTAAAGAACCATATCGCTCCCAAAGCAAAATGATCATGAACCGCTCCCGATATTTCCTGGTGTTGCTCGCCTTCATCCTGACCGCATTCTCCGGCCGCGTGCCGCAGAAAATACGCGTTTGGATGATCGGTGATTCCACCATGTGCGACTACCCGGCTGCACGCGCGCCCCTGGCCGGCTGGGGCATGCCCTTCCGCGTCTTCTTCGATTCAACGGTGCAGGTGGAGAACCATGCCCGCGGCGGCCGAAGCACCCGCACGTTCATTTCCGAAGGGCGATGGACAACGGTGCTCAACGGCCTTTCCGAAGGCGATTATCTCCTCGTGCAGTTTGGTCACAACGATGAAGCCAAAGAAGAGAAGTACAAAGACCGGTATACGCCCGTGCCCGACTACAAGACCAACCTGGCGCGTTTCATCACCGAGGCGCGGGCGAAGAAAGCCCTTCCCATCCTGATCACGCCGGTTTCCCGCATGCGTTTTGAAAAAGAGCAGGCGATGGAAACGCATGCCGAGTATACCGCTGCCTGCTTCGAAATAGGAAAACAATACAACGTGCCGGTCATCGATCTGGATGGCAAGAGCCGGGCACTCTATCAGCAGCTCGGCCCCGAGCGCACGAAGCGACTATTCATGCAGCTGGCGCCCGGTGCACACCCGCATTATCCGGAAGGACAAAAAGACAATACCCATTTTAATGACTATGGCGCAAGGCGGATCGCCGAGCTGGTGCTCGAAGGTCTTCGTGAACAAAAGATCGGCCTGGCCGAGCGCGTGGTAAAACCCATTGTGAAGAAATGAGCAGGCTGATCGGTTTTTGTCTCCTCTTATTTGCTACGGCCGCCCTTGCCCAGCCACAGACCTACCCGACCTCGTTCACGGTGGCGCAGGACGGGTCGGGCAACTATGCCACCATACAGGAAGCCATCAATGCCGTGCGCGATCTCTCGCAGCAGACTGTGACCATCCATATCCGGAATGGTATCTACCGAGAGAAGCTCGTCATTCCCTCCTGGAAGACCAATATCGTCTTGCTGGGACAGAGCGCCGACTCTACCATCATCACCTGGAACGACCATACAGGCAAGCCCTATCCGGGCGGCAGGGACCTGGTGGGGCGCAAGGAGTACATGACCTTTACTTCCTACACCCTGCTAGTGCAGGGCAACGACATCCGCCTGGAGAACCTCACCATTGAGAACAGCGCCGGCCGCATCGGGCAGGCTGTTGCGCTGCATGCAGAAGGCGACCGGATCATCGTGCGCAACTGTCGCCTGCTGGGCAACCAGGATACGCTTTACGCCGCCACCGAAGGCAGCCGCCAATATTATGACCGCTGTTTGATCGAAGGAACAACGGATTTCATCTTCGGCGAAGCGACGGCCATATTCGAGTCCTGCACCATTAAAAGCAAAACGAATTCCTATATCACGGCCGCGTCAACACGCCCGGCAACGAAATACGGCTTTGTGTTTTTCCGTTGTGATTTGACGGCCGACAGTGTTCAGCGCAGGGTTTTCCTCGGCCGGCCCTGGCGGCCGTATGCGAAAACCGTATTCATCGAATGCCGGCTGGGCGAACATATCCGTGCGGAAGGTTGGGAGAACTGGCGCAATCCGGGCAACGAGGCTACGGCCTATTATGCCGAGTACCGCAACACGGGTCCCGGCGCCGACCGATCGAAGCGGGTGACCTGGTCGCACCAACTGACGAAGAAAGAGCGGAAGCAGTATACGCTGGAGCGCGTCTTCGACGGCAATGGGGGATGGGTGCCGCAGGGGAGATAGGAGGCTGGAGACAGAAGGGGGAAGCGGAGAGACGCAGTCAAATGAATTACATGAAACTGATCAGTTCTATATTTTTTCTGTTGGCGCTGCAATCGGTGGGGGCGCAGGAATTCATTCCCCTCTGGCCGGAAGGAAAGAAGCCCAACAGCAATGGAAAGCACATCCGTGACAGCCTTTACAATGAGCGGATCTGGCGCGTGGCCCGGCCGGGCATCTATGCCTTCCCCGTGCCGAAGTCGGAGAACAAGGGCACTACGGTGCTCATCTGCCCGGGTGGAGGCTACGAGCGGCTTTCGCATATCTACAATGGGTTTCAGTTTGCCCGCTGGTTCAACAGCCAGGGCATCAATGCCTTTGTGCTGATCTACCGCCTTCCGCATCAGCAGGACCTGCTGCGCCCCCAGGAAGCGCCACAGCAGGATGCCCAGCGCGCGCTCCGTTTATTGCGCGCACGGGCTGCCGAGTGGGGGCTGGCACCCGATCGTATGGGCCTCATGGGCATCAGTGCCGGCGGGCATGTGGCGAGTACCGTTGGCACCCATGCAGCGGATCTTTCTTCCGTTGGCGACTCGTTGGACCGGTTCTCCTATCGTCCCGACTTCCTCCTGCTGCTCTCGCCCGTGATCACCATGGGTAAGGGGGCGCACCCGGGCAGCCGCCGGAACTTCCTGGGCGCCGATACTTCCGCCGCGATGGTCCGCAGCTATTCCAA
>CBHWDR010000231.1:0-5676 GCA_966112575.1 uncultured Chitinophagales bacterium | reverse complement strand
GGGGTCAGTATTTCTAATGTCATAGTCTTAATGTGATAATTAGCTGATTAGCTAATGAGCCAATGGGGTCAGGGCTACCGAAAAATATCCGATCGATCCAGGCGCCCGCCATTAGCTAATTCTCGAATTCCCTCATTCGCTCATTAACCTTGAGCCTGGGCCATCATCTTCTTGCCTTTCTCGATCGCGTCGTCGATGCTGCCCACGAGGTTGAAGGCCGCTTCGGGGTACTCATCCACTTCACCGTCCATGATCATGTTGAAGCCACGGATTGTTTCTTCGATCGGCACCAGCACACCTTTCAGACCTGTGAAGGCCTCGGCCACGTGGAAGGGCTGCGACAGGAAGCGCTGCACCTTACGGGCGCGGGATACCGTGAGCTTGTCTTCGTCGGACAGTTCGTCCAGACCAAGGATCGCAATGATATCCTGCAGTTCCTTATAGCGCTGGAGGATCAGCTTTACGCGGTTGGCCGTATTGTAATGCGCTTCACCAACCACCTGCGGGGTGAGGATCCGTGAAGTCGAGTCCAGGGGATCCACCGCGGGGTAGATACCAAGGTCAGCGATCTTCCGCGACAATACCGTGGTGGCATCGAGGTGGGCGAAGGTCGTGGCCGGCGCGGGGTCGGTAAGGTCATCCGCCGGTACGTATACCGCCTGTACGGAAGTGATCGAACCGTTCTTGGTGGAGGTGATCCGCTCCTGCATCAGTCCCATCTCGGTGGCCAGCGTGGGCTGGTAACCAACGGCCGAAGGCATACGACCCAGGAGGGCCGACACCTCAGAACCTGCCTGGGTGAAACGGAAGATATTATCTACGAAGAAGAGGATATCGCGTCCTTTGCCGGTGCCGTCGCCATCCCGGTAGTACTCGGCGATGGTCAGTCCGGAGAGGGCCACACGGGCGCGGGCGCCGGGAGGCTCGTTCATTTGTCCGAATACGAAGGTGGCCTTCGAGTCGGCGAGGTCGGTCATGTTCACCTTGCTCAGGTCCCAGCCGCCTTCTTCCATGGAGTGCTTGAACGCATCTCCGTATTTCATGATACCGGCTTCGATCATCTCGCGCATCAGGTCATTTCCTTCGCGGGTACGCTCACCCACGCCGGCAAATACCGAAAGACCGGAATAGGCCTTGGCGATGTTGTTGATCAGCTCCTGGATCAATACGGTCTTGCCTACACCCGCACCACCGAACAGACCGATCTTACCACCTTTTGCATAGGGCTCGATCAGGTCAATTACTTTGATACCGGTGAAGAGTACTTCAGAGGCAGTGGAAAGGTTTTCGAAAGCCGGGGGCTTGGCGTGGATCGGGCGGCCGTCCACTTTAGGCACCGGGGGCAGACCGTCGATCGGGTCGCCGGTCACGTTGAACAGGCGGCCTTTGATCTCTTCACGGGCGGGCATCTTGATCGGGGCACCGGTATCCGACACGGCAATGCCGCGGGTCAGGCCTTCGGTACCGTCCATTGCGATGGTCCGTACGCTGTCTTCACCCAGGTGCGTCTGCACCTCGAGCACGAGCTTGTCGCCATTGGGGCGCTGTATCTCTAAGGCGTTGAAAATTTCAGGAAGGCCTCCGTCGAACTGCACGTCCACAACGGCGCCGATAATTTGTTTAACCTTACCAACTTTTGCCATATATAGCTTTTAAAGAAGATTTGAGGGTGAAATGGGCATCGGAACCCCGTTTTCCATTTCGGCGGCAAAAGTAAGGGGAATCGGCGGGAAAAACGAAGAAAGTTGGAGGTAATACCGACCGCCGACGACGGACGACCGACGACGGTTGTTTTTCCCCAAATCAAGCCCAACGCACCTGAAACAGGTGTTGAGAGGAGCCGGATTCGTGGTGCGTAGCAGTCATTTTCGAATTCTCGAATTAGCTAATTAGCTCATTCTACACGCCAATCTGGCTCTTCAGCGCTCCTTCGATCATCCCGCAGCCGATCATCATGGGTTTTTCGGTGATCTCGATATCCAGGCTCTGTCCATTGACGCGATAATTACCCGAAATGGTTCCGAAAACCTGGAGGCTGAACGAGCCGCCTGTTGCATCTCCGTTAAAATTGCCGCCCTGTTTCTCCACGGCCGACTTGGCGCGCTGGTAGATCTGCTCGGGCTGTCCGGTGAAGGGTATGCTGAAAGAACATTTGGACATAGGTAAACGATTTCCTCAAAGTTAAGGATTGACCGTCAACCGTTAACCGTCAACAGTCGACCGCCAAGGCAGGCACAGCGTTTGTAAATCTCATCCATATGAAGACTTTGCTCACCTACCTCGCCATCACCTGCAGCATCCTCGGCGCCTGCCAGAACGGGTCCGGCTCGGCTGATTCCTCTTCCAGCAACGAAGCGAAGAAAGAGGAAAAGAAGATCAGCAAACGTGACCTCAGCATCAACAAAACGAATTCCTACTCCAGCCTTTTCCTCGACAGCACAACGATGGAAAAGTTCTTCGCCGACCGCAAGGTGCCCGACTCCCTGCAGCGCCGGATCCGGAGCTTCTATAATACCCGCAACTACCAGTTCGCCTGGTTCTCGGGCGACGGGCTCACCGAGCAGGCCCTTGCCTTCTGGAACCTGCACGACTACGTGACCACCTACGATAACGACACCACCCTCCGCGACAAGGCCCTGCAGAAGCGGATGGATGCCCTCACCATGGAAGAAAAGCTCTCGGTGAACGCAAGCGACAAGGGCTATATCAACACGGAGCTGCAACTGACCCAGCATTTTATCCTCTATGTGCTGCATAATTATGAAAAGGGCTATGTGAAGCGGAAGGAGATGGAGCGCTTCGTACCCTTCAAGAAGGGGGATGCGATGGCCATCGCCGATTCCCTGCTGAACAAAAAACACAAGGATGAGAAATATTTCGATGATGTGAACAAGCCCTATCACGATCTCAAGGAGCAACTGGCCCGCTACTATAACGTGGCCAAGGCCGGCGGCTGGCAGCCGGTGACCGTCAAGAAGACCCTGAAAAAAGGTTCGACCGACCCGGCCGTGCTGCAGATCAAGCGCCGCCTCCAGGCGACGGGTGAAATGCCCGGTGGCGACACAACGGCCGTCTTCAACGACACCCTGGAAATGGCCGTGAAGACCTTCCAGGAATCCCTGGGCCTCACTCCTACCGGAACGGTTACGGCGGCCCTGGCCAAATCGATGAACGTGCCGGCCACCGACCGCGTGAAGCAGATCCTGATGAACCTGGGCCGGATGCGCTGGATGCCGGAAGCCTCCAAGGGCAACCTGATCCTGGTGAACATCCCCGAGTTCGTGCTGCACGTGTATGAGGACGGAAAGAAAGCCTTTGATATGAACGTGGTGGTGGGTAAGGAAGGGCACAATACCATGATGTTCAACGGGGACCTGAACCAGATCGTGTTCAGCCCCTACTGGAACGTGCCACCCTCGATCGTGAAGAACGAGATCCTGCCCAAGCTGGCCTCCAACCCCGGCTACCTGGCCAGCCAGAACATGGAGCAGGTGGGCACCGAAGACGGCCTGCCGAAGATCCGCCAGCTACCCGGCGACCAGAACTCGCTGGGCCGGGTGAAGTTCCTCTTCCCCAACTCCTTTAATATCTATTTCCACGATACGCCGGCCAAGAGCCTGTTTGAAAAAGACATGCGCGCCTACAGCCACGGCTGCATCCGCCTGGCGGATCCCGACAAGATGGCCACCTACCTCCTGCGCAACAACCCCGAATGGTCGCCCGAGAAGATCTCGGAAGCCATGTACAGCGGCAAGGAGCAGTATGTGAAACTTAAGAAGCCGGTGCCGGTGATCATCACGTATTACACGGCCTGGGTGGATGAATACGGCCGCATGAATTTCCGCGACGATATCTACGATCACGACAGCAAGCTGCTGGCGAAGATGTTTTATTAAGCTATTCGCTGCTGGCCGTTCGCCAATGGCCATTGGCGAACGGCTAATGGCCAATAACTATCTTTGCGCTCCATGCAGCTCATCGAAGTAAGCGACTCTAAAACGGAAAAGGAATTCCTTGCCGTCAACGCCATCGTCAATGCCGACACGCCGAACTATATCCGGCCGCTCGAAAACGAGATCCGCGACGTGTTTGACCCGAAGAAGAACAAGACCTTCCGCTTCGGCGAAGTGGCCCGCTGGGTGCTGAAGGATGGCAGCGGGCGGCTGATCGGCCGCATTGCCGCTTTTACCAACAAGAAATACCGCAACAAGGGTGACGAGGGTCCGGTAGGCGGCATCGGGTTCTTCGACTGCATCCACGACCAGCTGGCGGCCGACCTGCTCTTCGACGTGGCCAAGCACTGGCTGCTGCAGCGAGGCATGGAAGCGATGGACGGCCCGATCAACTTCGGTGACCGCGACCGCTGGTGGGGCCTGGTGGTGGAAGGTTTCCAGGAGCCGCTCTATGGCATGAATTTCAACCCGCCCTACTACCAGGAGCTGTTCGAGAAGTATGGGTTCCAGCCTTTTTTCCACCAGATCTGCTTCGGCATGAACCCGAAGGCGCCGATGAGCCGGAAGGTGGTGGAGCGCCACGCGCCCTATGAGCAGGACCCGGCTTTCTATGTACGCACGATCGAGAAAAACAACTTCGACAAATATGCCCAGGACTTCGTGGATGTGTACAATGCCGCCTGGGCTGGCCACGGCGGACTAAAAGAAATGAAGAAGGAACAGGCCCTCGTGCTGTTCAAAAAGATGAAGCCGGTGATGGACGAGCGCATTATCTGGTTTGCTTATCACAACCATAAGCCGATCGCCATTTTCGTGAACCTCCCCGACCTGAACCAGTGGTTCAAGCACCTGGATGGCAAATTCGACCTCTTCCACAAGCTCAAGTTCCTCTGGGTAAAAATGACGAAGCCCTGCAGGAAATTCACCGGCCTTGTTTTCGGGATCGTGCCGGAATTCCAGGGCAAGGGCATCGACGCCTTCATCGTGATGGAAGCCTATAAGTGGGTGCGGACCGGGCCTTACGATGAATACGAGATGCAGTGGATCGGCGACTTCAACCCGAAGATGCTCAACGTGGCCCAGGGCCTCGGCAACGTCTACCCCAGCCGCAAGCTCACCACCTACCGCTACCTCTTCGACCAGACGAAGGAGTTCAGGCGCCACCCGATGGTCTGAATGAAAGTCAAAAATCAAAAGTCAAAAGAAGTCGTTTATAGCTCAACAAACGCTGTCCCTGACATAGCTTCCTATTGACATATGCTGCTTTTTTTCATTGCCCTATTCGGGATTACAACGGTCTATTTCTTTTATACGGCTTTTAGAACAGCAAAGGGTCGGAAACGACTGTTCCTGATAAACTGGGCTTTTGCATGTCTTTTAGTTTTTGCGCTTTGCTTGTTCCTCTTGTATGTCTTGAAGACCGGAGTTCATTAGCGTAGATCAGCAAGAACTTTTTACAGCTGGAAATTTATCATTAGCGTATGCTTATCCCAGGCTTCGGGCGCTGCATGTCTTTTTGACTTTTGACTTTTGATTTTTGACTTTTGGCTTAGCTTGCACCCCTGTCTATGGAAAAATTCATCGTATCGGCCCGGAAATACCGCCCGCAGACCTTTGATACGGTTGTCGGGCAGGAACACATCACCACTACGCTGAAGAATGCGATCCGCAGCGGCCACCTGGCCCATGCCTTCCTGTTCTGCGGTCCAAGAGGGGTGGGCAA
>CBHWDR010000230.1:0-5692 GCA_966112575.1 uncultured Chitinophagales bacterium | reverse complement strand
CGTGACCAATTTCAAGCGCGGCAGCATCTGGAATACCATGCCCCCGCACACGCACGACCGCCGTATGGAAGCCTATTTCTATTTCGATCTCCCCGAGAACCAGCGCATCGTACACTTCATGGGTGAAGCCCGGGAGACCCGCCACCTCTTTCTCAACAACGAGCAGGGCATCGTTTCGCCCAGCTGGAGCATCCACAGCGGCGTGGCTACCGCCAACTATTCCTTCATCTGGGCCATGGCCGGTGAGAACATGGCCTTCACCGACATGGACGCGATTCAACTGAACGAACTTCAATAAAGCATATGATCTCTTTTCGACTGGACGGCCAACTGGCCCTTGTTACCGGCTGCAGCCGCGGAATCGGACAGGCAATTGCCCTGGCGCTGGCAGAAGCCGGCGCCGACATCATTGGCGTCAGCCACTCGATGCCCGCTTCCGGCAGTGAGGTGGAGGCAGCGGTGACCGCCGCCGGCCGCAGGTTCTACCCTTACGCCTGCGATTTCTCCGACCGGGATTCGCTTTATGCCTTTATTGAAAAGCTGCAGCAGGACCATCCGCAGATCGACATCCTGATCAACAATGCGGGCAACATCCTGCGCCAGCCGGTGGCTGAGCATCCGGATGAGTACTGGGACAAGATCATCGACATCAACCTCAATGCCCAGTTCATCCTTACCCGTGAGGTGGGCAAGAAAATGATCGCGCGCGGCGCGGGTAAGGTGGTCTTCACCTGCTCGCTCCTCTCCTTCCAGGGCGGCATCAATGTGCCGGGCTATGCGGCCAGTAAAGGAGCGGTCGCCTCGCTCCTGAAAGCTTTTGCCAACGAATGGGCGTCCAAAGGCGTGAATGTGAACGGCGTCGCCCCGGGCTATATCGCCACCGACAACACGGCTGCGCTGCGCGCCGATGCCGAGCGAAGCGCCTCGATCCTCGCACGCATCCCGGCCCAACGCTGGGGCACAACCGAAGATATGGCCGGCGCCTACGTCTTCCTCTGCTCCCCTGCCGCAGCCTATGTTCATGGCACGATCCTGACGGTGGATGGCGGATGGATGGGAAGATGAGGCACTTCATTAGCTGAATACCACAGTTCATGCTCTTTTCATTTCGACGGGAAGCCGCAGGGGTCTAGCTTTGCGGCGGAAACCAATAAAAAAACATACGAAATGAAAAAGATTTTATTCCTCCTGATGATCGTTGGCCTGAGCAGCTTCAGGGCGATGGCCAATCCGGGCGAGACCATACCTGCATCGGCCCGGGAGTCTTTCGAGAAAATGTTCGCCAATGCCAGTGAAGTGGCCTGGTCGCAGGCCGAGGCGTACTACCGCGCCGACTTCCGTTTCAACGGGCAGTTCGTACAGGCATACTACACCTGCAGCGGCACGCTTATCGCCATGAAAAAGAATATCTTATCCACGCAATTACCGCTTGGGCTCGAGGTATCGCTGCGCCAGAATTATGGGCAGTACTGGATCACCAACATGGAAGAGGTATCCAACGACGAAGGCGTGTACTACGTGGCGACCCTCGAAAATGGCGTCAATCGCGTTCAATTGAAGTCCATGACAACCAGTTGGTTTCAATTGAATAATTACCGGAAATAATATTGAACACCAGGCAGTTCCGGCCTAAAAGCCGCACCTGCTGCGTCGTACGGAAAGGACCCGCGCATAAGCCTTTCTACGTATATATAGCGACCGGGTGTATAAATTATTGGTGCAACGTCTTTCCAAAGCCTAAATTTGTCTACACAACAACTTAAAACGAATGATAAAGCAAGCAAAGGCGAAGACAAAGCCGGTTAAACAAAACAAGGGTCTTGATCTTGACTTTGACACCATGAAGAAAGCGGCACTCATGCTGCGTGCAATGAACCACAAACTGCGTCAACAGATCCTGAACTTCATCCACAAGAGCGGCGAAGTAACCGTTTCCGAGATCTATCAGAAACTGAAGATCGAACAGTCGGTCACTTCTTCCCACCTCGCTATCATGCGCAAAGCCGGGTTTGTAAACTTCCAGCGCGAAGGCCAGAACATCTTCTACAGCGTGAATTACGATCGCCTCAACCAGCTGGAGAAGTCGGCAAAGGATATGATCAAGTAAGAATTAATTCTACATAAAGAAAAGCCAGACAATGTCTGGCTTTCTGCATTTCAGTATGTTGATCAGCGCACATTCTTCCGATGAGGCTGGTTATCAGTCTGCAATGGGTTTATACTTGGGAACGAGCGTTTTCATCACGATCCAGCCGATGAGGTAGGCCACGGCGCAGATGGAGAAGATGATGAAGTAACCGGCTTCCTTTCCCTGGAAGCCCATGAAGGCCATCTGGGTTTTGTCGGCATGAGTGAAGAGCACACCCGATCCCTTGTTGATGAGAAAGGAGCCGATCCCCCCCGCCATGCCGCCGATGCCGGTGATGGTGGCGACGGCCGACTTCGGGAACATGTCGCCCACCGTGGAGAAGATATTGGCCGACCAGGACTGGTGCGCCGCGCCGGCGATGCCGATGATGATCACGGGGAACCAGAAACTGATGGATCCAAGAGGCTGCGCCAGGAGGGCCAGGAGGGGGAAGAAAGCAAAGATGAGCATGGCGCGCATGCGTCCTTCGTAGGGATTCATGCCTTTCTTCTCCACAAAATAGGTAGGCAGCCAGCCGCCGATGATCGACAACAGGGTGATCGTATACAGGATAAAGACCGGCACCGCGCTCTGGGTGTTGTCCATCTTGTAAATGTCTTTCAGGTAGGCCGGTGTCCAGAACAGGTAGAACCACCAAACCCCGTCGGTCATGAATTTGCCAAAGGCGAAGGCCCAGGTCTGCCGGTAGCCCAGGCATTCGGAGAAGGACATCTTCCTGCCGGCAGCAGGCGCCAGGCTCGCATCACCGGGCATCTGCGCATTGTCCTGCTGGATATAGGCGAGTTCCGCCTTGCTAACCTTGGGATGCACATGCGGCTTCTGGTACATCTTGGCCCAGAAGAACATCCAGATGAAACCGGAAGCACCAATGACAATGAAGGCCATTTCCCAGCCCCAGGCTTTGGCGATGAAGGGGATGGTGAGCGGTGCAAGCAGGGCGCCGACTGTGGCGCCGGCGTTGAAGAGGCTCGTAGCAAAAGCACGGTCCTTCTTCGGAAAATATTCGGCGGTGGCCTTGATGGCTGCAGGGAAATTCCCGGCTTCGCCCAGGGCCAGCACGAAGCGCGCAACGATGAAGAGCGAAACGCTGGTGGTGGTGATCACCGTTGCCTTGTCGAAACCGGCAAGCGCTTCCTTGGCGCCTTCAAATCCTACAAGCCAGTTGCCGGTCAGGATGCCCGAGGTGGCGATCCCGCAAAATGCATGAATACAGGCACCGATTGACCAAATGCCGATGGCCCAGAGGAATCCTTTCTTCGTATCCATCCAGTCTACAAACCGACCGGCCATGAGCATGGACACGGCATAGAAAATGGAGAAAAGCGCCGTGATCGTTCCATAGTCGCTGTCGGTCCAGTGGAACTCGGGCACCAGCTGGTCCTTCCAGGTCAGCGATAGCACCTGCCGGTCGAGGTAGTTGATCGTTGTAGAGAAGAACAACAGGGTGCAGATGGTCCAGCGGTATTTCGTCAGTGTTCCTTTAGACTGTCCGGTTTTGTAACGAGCCGTTTGTGCCTCTATCATGATTGCAAGTTTATTTGCGGCGATGCTGGACCGCCGCATGAGTGCTATTGAATTTGCTTCACCAGGGCCAGCGCGCCGGCCGTGGCTTTCTCCAGTCCTTCGTAGTCTTCGTTCGCGATCAGTTCTTTCGTGATGAGCTTCGATCCCATGCCTACACCCACCACGCCGGAACGGAACCAGCCCTGCAGGTTCCTTTCCTCGGCTTCGACCCCCCCGGTAACGAGGAAGCGCATGCCGGGAAAGAGGTCCTTCACCGAGGAGATATAGGAGGGCCCGAGCAGGTTGCCCGGGAAAATCTTCACCAGGGTTGCGCCCGCATTCTCGGCCGCGGCGATCTCGGTCGGCGTCATGCAGCCCGGGATCCAGAGCTTGCCGGCCCTGCCGCAGGCAGCGCCCACCGCTTCATTCGTCGAAGGGCAAACGATAAAGTCGGCGCCCGCATCGATATAGTCCTTGGCCTGGGCCTCGTTCTTGATCGTGCCGATCCCCAGCAGCAGGCCGGGCATGGTCTCATTCACCTGCTGCCTCAGGACCACGAAATTGGCCAGTGCGGATGCACCGCGGTTCGTGTACTCCACCACCCGCACACCGCCGGCGTAGAGCGCCTTCAGGATCGCAAGGCAAACCTCCGGGCTGTCGTGGTAGAAGAGTGGCAGCAGTCGCTGTTCCAGTAGTGCATTCTCGATATCGTTATTCTTATGCATGAACAATTTCGCGGTTACGGATCTGTGCAGCCGTAGCAGTGGTTGCATCTCCCTTGATGAATAGTTTATGGAAAGCAGCGGCAGCGGCGAAATCGATGATCTGCTGCGGCTCGTGCCCGTTATGATTTCCATAGATCAGCCCTGCCATGAAGGTATCACCGCTGCCCACCTTATCGATGATGCGGTCGGAGTGCTGTTCGGGTGAAACATAGAGTTCCCCTTCACGGTACAGCGTGGCATAGTAACGAACCTGCTCCTCCTCGGTGAAGCGGAAGGTGTTGGCCACCTGCCTGCATTTCGGGAAACGGGCCATGAGTTCTTTCGAGGTCTGTGATGCGGCTTCCAGGCAGGCTTCTTTTTCATCCACCAGGTCAGCCGGCACCGGGATACCCAGCATCTGCTGCGCGGCCCAGACATTGCCCATCACCACGTCGCAATGCTCGATCAGGCCGGGCATCACCTCGATGGGCTGCTTTCCATATTGCCAGAGCTTTGCCCGGTAATTGAGGTCATGCGATACCGTGATCCCTTTCTTTGAAGCGGCGATGGCGCCCTCGCGACAGACCTCGGCCACATCTGCATTGAGGGCGGGCGAGATCGCGCTGAAATGAAACCAGGAAACACCTTCCAGCACCTCGTCCCAGTTGATCGTCCCGGGCTTCAGCTGCCAGAAGGAAGAGTAGGCGCGGTCGTAGATCACACCGGCGCTTTTCATATCGGCCCCCTGCGGGAGGTAGTAGGTGCCGATGCGATCACCTTGCAGCAGCACTTTGCCGGTGCCGATCCCTTTCTGCCGGATAAACTCCAGCACCTCCCGGGTCAGGTAATGATCGGGCAGCGCCGTGCCATAGGTCACCGGCACTTCCCAAAGGGCAAGAGCGGTAGCCACGTTCAGCTCCGCACCGCCTATAAAGACCGGCATCTCATTGTGCCGGATCCATTCCCCGCCCAGCCGGGGGGAAAGGCGGAGGAGCAGTTCTCCAAAACATAGTACACTCATGCATTCATCAGTTTCGCAGGTTGTTCCTGCTCCTGCCAGTTGAAATACTGGCGGGCATTGTTGTACGGTCTCGATCTCTTCACCGAACAAGTTACACAACAAGCGGCGGAAATATTCATGACGTGGATAAGAGAGGAAGCTCCTGGAATCAGTGAGCATGCCCACAAAGCGGCTGATGAGGCCCATGTTGGACAAGGCGTTCATCTGGCGGATCATGCCGTCCTTCTGGTCGAGGAACCACCAGGCAGACCCGAACTGGATCTTGCCGGCGGATGAGCCGTCGATGAAGTTGCCGATCATCGTTTCCATCAGCTC
>CBHWDR010000229.1:0-5708 GCA_966112575.1 uncultured Chitinophagales bacterium | reverse complement strand
ATCATCTCCACCGGCGCTTCGGCCAAATGGCTTGGCATTGAGAGCGAGCAGCGGCTCAACGGCTATGGCGTGAGCGCCTGTGCCGTCTGCGACGGGTTTTTCTTCCGCAACAAGGAAGTGGCGATCGTTGGCGCCGGTGACACCGCTGCCGAAGAGGCGCTCTACCTGTCCAAGCTTTGCTCCACCGTGCATATGATCATTCGTCGCGGAGAAATGCGCGCCTCCCAGGTGATGCAGGACCGCGTGAAGAATACGCCGAATATCCGGATCTACTGGAATTCGGAAACCGACGAGATCCTCGGCGACAAAACCGTGGAAGCCGTACGCATCGTGAACAACCAGACGGGGGAGAAGCAGGAGATCGCGATCAAGGGCTTCTTCGTAGCCATCGGCCACACCCCCAATTCCGATATCTTCAAGCCCTGGGTGGAGATGGACGAATCCGGCTACATCAAAACCATCCCCGGCACGGCCAAGACCAACGTGGAAGGCGTGTTCGCTTCCGGCGACGTGCAGGACAACATCTATCGCCAGGCGATCACGGCTGCCGGCAGCGGATGCATGGCCGCCCTCGATGCGGAGCGTTACCTCTCCGCCAAGGGACTGCATTGATGATGAATGATCAGTGATCAATGATGAGTGTAGATGAGTGATAATAAATCAGAGATCAGACATCAGAGATCAGAGATCAGTGATCTAAATCTTCTTCATCTTCGAAATCAATTCAATCCTTCAATCTGCGTTTATGCCCGGTCATTTTACCATAGAGCTTCGGAACCTGCGCTTTTTCGCGGAACATGGCATGTACCCGGAAGAGAAGAAGGTGGGGAATGATTTCGAGGTGGACCTCTCCATTGGCTCGCGATCGCCGAAGAAGATCATCCAGTCCATCAACCAGACCGTCAACTACGTGGAGGTCTACCGGATCACGGCCGAGGTGTTTGCCCGCCATCATCTCCTCCTGGAGACCTGCGCCATGGAGATCGCCGACCGGATCCAGGAAGCTTTTCCGGAGATCGAGAACATCACCGTCACCATTAGGAAAATGCACCCGCCGATCACCAACTTCTCCGGCTCCGTTGGTGTTACTTATCAAAAGGAATTTAAATAACTTTCTGCTTCCAGCGCCCGCTGCGCAGGTAATACCAGGCCAGCGAAAACAGGACCGTCCAGTAAACGGGTTCCGACAGCCAGGCCCAGACGAGCGATAGCTGCTTCACCTCCAGCACCACGTACACGTAGATGCAGTAGAAGAGCAGCGCGCCGATCTCGATGAGAAAGGTTATGCGGCTATTGCCCGTGCCGGTGACGGCATTGAGCCAGATCGTTCCGAACGACACGAAAACCAGCGCGAGGGCTACTACGCGCAGCACAGGAATGCCTTCCGCGATGAATTGCGCATCGGAGCGGAAGAGGCCGAAATAGAGCCCGGGAAAGACATTGAGCAGCACACAAAGTGCTACTCCGATGGCCATGCTGAGCTTGGTGATCCGGAGCACCAGGGGCCAAACCTCTTCCTTTCGTCCTTGACCGATCACATTACTCACCATGCTGTTGGTGGTAGCCGCCAGGGCCCAGAAAAAGGTTCCGAAAAAGCCGAATACGGTGCGCATGGTGGTGGAGATGGCCAGGCCGGTTTCGGAGGCATTGCGGGCTACGAGGAGGTAGAAGAGGAACCAGGCCAGGATGCTCATCGCGTGCTGGAAGACCAGAGGACCCGAGACCTGCAGGATCAAGCCTGCGTTCGGGCGATCGAAGCGGAAGCCGCTGAAGAGCGAATACTGCCGCGTGATGCCCTTGGCGCTGATGACCCAGAAGATCACGAACATGCCGGTGAATTCAGCGATCACCGAGGCAACAGCGGCCCCGTTGAAGCCCAGCTCCGGGAAGCCCCAGGCGCCATAGATCAGCGTATAATCGAAGAATATGTTGGCAACGGTTTCCGCCAGTGTGCAGTGCACCAGCACCCGGCTCCGGTTGATCCCCACAAGCAGTGCATTTCTCAGTTGATAAACGTAAAGAAAAGGCAGTCCGAAGATGCGGATCTGTAGGAATTCGATGGCGGGACGGGCCTGCTCCGGCGTGAGCACCTGCTGCAGCACCAGGGGCGTGAGGGTAAAGGTGAGGAGGATGCCCAGGGCTGCGATCACCATGCTTACAAGCACGCCCTGCGTAAAAAGCTTCCCGATCTCTTCCGGCCGATTCTCACCCGCCCTGCGCGAGATCAGGGTCTGCAGGCCATTATTGAGCCCGAAACCGATGCCGGCAAAGATGAGGTAATAGACGCCGGTGATGGAGGCCAGGGCCAGGGAATGCTCGCTGTGGTGACCGAGGAAGATATTGTTGGTGATCAGGTTGAATTGCGGCACCAGCAGGGCCAGCGCGATGGGCATCGCGATCCTGCGGATCTGCCGGTAAGAAGTGCCCACCTGTAGTTCGTTGGCCATAATCAAGGGCTGCAAGCTAACCGCATTTGGCGAAATCCGTACTTTGCGCCAAATAGCGCGCGTGAATACGGTACTTTCCATCGGACAGGAACATCAGGACAGCGACCGCCTTCTCCTGGAGGCGGGCCCGGGTTATTTCAGCTACGGCTGGGTGGATGAAGGGCGCTCCGGCTTCCGCCACCTCCGCTACTGCACGTTTGACGAGTTGGACGAGCAGGCCGCCTGGCGCTCGCTCCTGGAGGAATTGCAGGACTACAAATTCGCATCGGTGGATGTTTGCCTCGCTACGCCATACGCGCTGGTGGCGCCGCAGTCGTTCAACGGGGAGCCGCAGCAACTGCTCCGCGCGCTCTACGACCTGCCGGGCCAGCGCGTGTATACCGATGCCGTGCCCGAGTGGCAGATGACCACGATCTACATGCAGCCATCCAGCCTCGAACGGATGCTGCTCAGCCGTTTTCCCGACGCGCGCTTCCGGCACCTCTTTACCACCAACCTGAAAGTGTACAACGGCGTGTCGGCCACCGACCAGATCGAGCTGGCCTTCTCCCCGAAGTACTTCCAGGTAATGGTGAAGCGCTCCGGGGTGCTGCAGCTGGCGCAGATCTATGCGTATAAGACCCCGCTCGACGTGGTCTATTACCTGCTGAAGATCTGCTACGACATGGGGCTTGACCAGCAGTCGGTCTACCTGATCGTGTCGGGAATGGTGGACGAAAGCTCGCCCATGTACCAGGAACTGCATGCCTATTTTCTCAACCTGCAGTTCGCTCTTACACCAGGCCTTTCTTTTCCCGACAACGAACATCCGCACTATTATTTTTCCTCACTTCATAAACTTGCCCAATGCGCATCATAAGCGGCGAACTGGGCGGACGCCGGATCAATCCGCCGGCCAACATGCCCTATACCCGGCCCACGACCGATATCGCCAAGGAAGGGCTGTTCAACGTGCTGCAGAACCAGCTGGATTTCGAAGAGCTGAAAACCCTCGACCTGTTTGGCGGCACGGGCAGCATCAGCTATGAACTGGCCTCCCGCGGAGTGCCTGACCTGACCATCGTGGAGAAGGACACGCAGATGTTCGCCTTCATCAAGAAAACAGCCGAGATGCTGAAGCTGGAGAACTTCAAAGTGGTGAAGTCCGATGTGTTCCGCTACATCAACGAGTGCAGCACCCAATACGATTTCATCTTCGCCGGCCCTCCTTATGCACTGACCAACATCGACGACCTGCCCCGCCTCATCGTTGAAAAAGGGCTGCTGCGGGAAGGCGGGATCTTCGTGCTCGAGCACACGCCCCGCAACGATTACAAGAGCTTCCCGCTGTACAGCTCCGAACGGAATTACGGGACGACCATATTCACGTTCTTCCGCGCCTGAGCGAACGTCAAAGGGCAAAGGCAAACGGCAGGAAGCGTGGATATTGAAGAATTCGTGTCATTCGTACTAATTCGTGCAATCAATGAACAAAAAAGAGATCCGGAAAGAATTCAAGGCCAAAAGGGATACCCTGACACCTTCCGAGCGCATGAAGTGGGATGATCTTCTGCTCATTCATTTTCAAACGCTTCAGCTGCCTTTTTCCGAGCTGGTGCTGAGTTTCTACCCGATCGAGGAGAACAAGGAGATCAATTCCTTCATCTTCACGGATTACCTGCACTTCCGCAATCCCAACCTCACGATCTGCTACCCGCGCACCGACATGGAAGCCATCACCATGCAGGCCGTGGTCTGCCGCCCGGATTCCATCTTCGAAACCAATGGCTGGAACATACCGGAGCCGATCGGCAACGAGATCGCCGCGCCGGAGCAGCTGGATATCGTGCTGGTGCCCATGCTCGCCTTTGACCTCAGCGGTATCCGCGTGGGCTATGGCAAAGGTTTTTACGACCGCTACCTGAAAGATGTGCGGGACGACTGCCTCAAGGTCGGGCTGTCGTACTTCCCCCCGGTGGACCGCATCGATGACGCGGATGAATTTGATATACCTTTGGACCTTTGTATCACACCGCAACGGACCTATGTTTTCTAACTGGTTACTTCAATCTTTTCGCGTTCTCCTTCTTCCCTTCGCGCTCCTCTACGGGCTGGTTGTGATCATCCGCAACTGGATGTACCGCAAAGGCTGGCTCAAATCGGCTTCGTTCGGGCTTCCGCTTATTTGCGTGGGCAACCTGTCGGTGGGGGGCACAGGCAAATCGCCCATGGTGGAATACCTGGTGCGGATGCTGAAGCCGGAGTTCAAAGTGGCCACGCTCAGCAGGGGCTACAAACGAAAGACCCGGGGCTATGCCCTGGCAACGGAGCAGACCACGGCCATCGAGATCGGCGATGAGCCCATGCAATTTCACCGGAAGTTCCCGGATGTGCCGGTGGCGGTAGGCGAGGCGCGGATCGAGGCCATCCCCCAGATCCTGCACGACCGTCCCGAAACCCAGGCCATCATTCTCGATGACGCCTTCCAGCACCGCGCCATCCAGGCGGGCATGAACATCCTGCTCACCGATCACGGTAACCTCTTCACCCGCGATTTCTACCTGCCTACGGGCGACCTGCGCGACCAGCGCAGCTCCTACAAAAGGGCGCAGATCATCGTGGTCACCAAATGCCCGGCCGACCTGACCGAAGAGGAAGGGCAGCGGATCGCCCGAGAGATCGATCCGCAACCCGGCCAGGACCTATTCTTTACGGCCATCGCCTACGGCACGCCCTACCAGATCATCAGCCAGAACTTCTTTCACCTGCATGAACAGACCGAGGTGCTGCTGGTGACGGGGATCGCCAACCCCAGGCCCTTAAAGCGGTTCCTGGAAGAGCGCATCCAGACCTACTACATGATGCATTATAACGATCACCATATTTTTTCGATCGACGACTGGAAAGACATCAAAAAACGATTCCAGGAGATCCAGTCGGATCGCAAGATCATCCTCACGACCGAGAAGGACGCGATGCGCCTGATGAAGTTCCGCCAGGAGATCGATGGCATGCCATTTTATGTGATGCCGATCGAACACCGGTTCCTTTTTAACGGGGCGGCCGACTTCAACCGCAGGGTCGTTTCGTATATTCGGGAATATAAACAACCAACGTAACCATGGGAAGGAAGCACGAAAAAAAGCAGGGAAAAAAGCGGAGCAGTGACCTCGATGCCTATCGCGGCAAGCTGGAGATCACCCGCTCAGGGATGGGATTTGTGGTAGTGGAAGGATTGGATGCGGACATCCTGGTGAAGCCCAATGATTTCAATACGGCCAT
>CBHWDR010000228.1:0-5709 GCA_966112575.1 uncultured Chitinophagales bacterium | reverse complement strand
TCGTCTTACCATGGTTTTCCCCGGGCCACCCTACGTTCGACCCGGGGCTACCTGGATTGCACGCTCCCAAACAGTCGGGACAGCGTGCCGTAAAACCGGAACATTCCTCATACCTGGGCTTCGGCCCGGGCTATTTGTTAGCTGACGGATAACGGTACCTGGTACGTAGCTTTCTATAATTCAAATAATTCTTCGCGCTTTCACATGGGACTATTCATCGGGCGCGCTCCCGATCCCCGAGCGTTCGGAACGGTGCCACGACGTTCTTCACCCAGAGAACAACCACTCCACCATCTATCATCTCAACTTCAAAAACAAATCCGTTCAAATCCGCTCGATCCGTCTGATCCGCGTTCCTTCTCTCACATGCAACTATCATTATTCCACACCAATCGCACCCGGCAGCCGCCGCGCAGGGCGGAGAGGACGTTCCATTTAAAGGGCAGGAGCGTATGCACACCGAGGATCTTGGCCTTCCAGAAGGCGATGCTGCGGCCGGCATCGAGTTCGGCGGCGTTGACCTGCAGGGAGAAGGACTTGCGGTTCTCGCTGGCGATGAGAGAGTGGTTCTGCACCCAGAGCTGGGCCTCCCGGCCGCCGGAGAGGGGCACGGCGATCTGCTTCCACCAGGTCACCTCGCGGTTGTTGTTGTTGCGGCCGAGCTCCAGCACAAACTCCACCTTGTCGGCGGCAACGGCATTGTATTCCACCGTAAACCCGACCAGGTCGCAGTCGTTGCCGGTGCGGAGGATGCCGGTGGCGGGAGCGGGCGTCAGGGGGAAGGGATAGATCATGCCGGCATAGCGGATGTCCTGGCTGGAGAAGCCGAAGTTCATCGGGGTGCCCACGCCGTTGATTGTGAGGGCGGCAGGGATCTGGTAGTGCATGATGGACGTGGGATCGTAGGCCGAGAAGTTGGTCGTCGTGGCGGAATACCTGGCGAAGATGTTGAAGTCGACATCCGCCCGGCTCCACTTATTGGGCTCTTCGGCGAAGAGCTGATAGACCTTGTCCTTATCCCACTGGATGCCGGCCACGGGCGACTGGTGCTCGTGGATGAAGCCGAGGGCATGTCCGAACTCATGCAGGATGATCCGCTGCATCTCTTCCACGCTCATGCCGCGGTTGACGAAGCCGAAATTCATGGTGTTCTCGTTCAGCACGTTCGACAATACGTCGCGCCCGATCCAGGACCAGTAGCGATTGGTGGCATTGAACCAGACCTTGATCTGCCCTTCGGATTTGGTACGCGGACTGAAATCGAATTTGATATTGGCGATCCCCTCCCATTGCTTCGCAGTGGACTTCACCAGCTCTACCAGTTGCGAAGAGCCGTTGGTGGTGCTGATGAATACTTTGATCGTCTCGCCGGGGCTCCACATCTTGGCGGTTTCACCGGCAAGCGGCTGGCGGGTGTTGGACACGGTCTGTATGGAACCATCGGAAAGAATCCGGGGCGGCAGTGTCACCTGACTGAAGCTGCGCGGCGGGAGGGAGTTGGAAAGCACTGGCCGGTCGACACAGACGGGCAGGGTCGATAGGTCCACTGCCGCTGTGGGCAGGTTCTTAACCGGCAGTGTGGACGCGGGAAGGGTTTTGGCCGGCAGGGGCGTCATCGTGCGGATTTGTCCCTTTCCTACCAGGAAGGCCAGCAACGAGATGCAGAGAACGATCGGTTTCATGATTTGCGCTTTGGAAGGATAAACCTAGCGCTTCCGGGAGTGGTTTGGGTTCCCGGAAAACCGGGATTTATGAGAGAGAAAGAACACGGATTTAAGGAATAGAACGGATTTTCACGAATAGAGACTAGACATCCTACATCCTGGAATATTCAATAAAGGGTCCCATATGACAAAGCCAACGGTGCGAAGTGGGCAATATGGGATCGGAAATAGGCAGAATCCCTTTTCGTCCCGAGCGCAGCGAAGGGAACTGAGCGCAGGTGATTTAGGAAATATTGAGGTTGTAGTTGGTTTGGGAGGAAATAGCGACAGAAAGTGGCAAGTTGGACCCCTGCCTGTAGTAACTCGAGCATGCATGCTCTCTAACCTGACCTGTATCCACCGAAGCTTGGGCAAAAATTGCGACCGTATGGTCATTCGGATCTATCTATTAAATCGGCTAAAAGCGCTCCTCCTAATTAAGGTATCATCATCCGCGTTCATCCGTTCTATCTGTGTAAATCCGTGTTCCTTGTCTTGCTTCGCTGCGGTCGTAAGGACGCCCTCCGCTTCCGGCTGGAATATGCTAAATTTAAACAGCCACACCACCAAACATGAACCACTGCTTCCCCGCCTTTGCAGCCCTGCTGCTGGCCACTGCTGCGCATGCGCAGAAAAGCTTCGACGACTCCGTGCGCCTGCGCATCAGCAAAGAGAAAAATGACACCGAACAGGTACGCATGTACGTGCAGCTGGGCAATCGCCTGCGGCTGAGCGATTCCGCGGAGAGTGCACGCTGCCTGCAGGCGATCGAGCAGATCGCTGCGGAAAAGGACAATGACTTCTTCCGCGGGCAGGCCGAGTTCCTCGCCGGCACTATTGGGATCACGGGCAAGCCGGCGCCCGCCATCGGGCATTTTGAAAAAGCCCTGAAGTATTACGCGCAGTACCCGAACGATCTGCGGTCGCAGGTGAACCGGGGCACGACCTATATCAACCTCGGACTGCTCCATCAGAATAATGCCGACTACGAGGCGGCCATCGACTACTACCGCAAGGCGGAGGATATCTACCGGAAGCACAATCCGAAAAACCCCGACCTGACCATCATCTATGGCAACCTCTCCATCACCTATGGGAGCCTCAACCGCTATGGCGATGGGCTGGGCTACAGTAAGAAAGCGCTCGACTGGGCCCGGGGCGGCAACGACCAGGTGGGACTGATGAATGCCTATTATGCCTATGGCGGCAACCTCGCCAATATGGGCGATGCGGCCGGACTGCCCTACCTCGACACGGCAAAGGCCCTCGGACTGAAGACGAACAACCTGTTCTACATCTACTCGGGCGATTTCCTGAAGGGCTTGTATTACTACAAAACGAAGCAGTGGGCGAAGGCGAAGGAAGCGTATAACGCCTGTCTCGCCTTCGCGAAGCAGTACAACTCCACGCCCGACATCGGCAACAACTACCTCAACCTTTCGGCCATCGAGCTGGAGGAGAAGAACGCGGCGCGAGGCAAAGCCATGCTCGACTCGGCAGCTAAATACCTCGACCTAGTGACGCCCAGTTTTTCCAAGAAAGAATATTTCGAGAACCGCGCCGAAGCCTTCCGGCAACTGGGCCAATATGAGCAAGCGTTCCGCTTCAAGGATTCGGCAACGGCCCTGAAGGACTCGCTCTACCAGTCGGACAACGTGAAGCAGACCGAGTTCCGCCAGGCGCGCTATGCGCACGAGCGGCAGCAGGCGGAGATCGGGCAGTTGGAGAACGAACGCCGGATCCAGGCCCTTACCCTGCGTCAGCGCCGTGACGCCCTGTGGATGCTAGGCGGCGGCATTGCGCTCCTCCTCCTCATCGGCTTCTTCGCCTACCGCTCCTATCGCCAGCGACAGAAGCTGCAGGCGCAGCGGATCCGCGAGCTGGAGCAGGAGAAGCAGCTCGCCGCCACCGAGGCCGTGCTCAAGGGCGAAGAGCAGGAACGCACCCGCCTCGCCCAGGACCTGCACGACGGACTGGGTGGCATGCTCTCGGGGATCAAGTACTCGCTCAACACCATGAAGGGCAACCTCGTGATGACGCCCGACAATGCCCAGGCCTTCGAGCGCAGCATGGACATGCTCGACGGCAGCATCCGCGAGATGCGCCGCGTCGCCCACAACATGATGCCCGAGGCCCTGCTCAAGTTCGGCCTCGACACCGCCCTCCGCGATTTCTGCGCCGACATCAACCGGAGCGGCGCCCTGGAGGTCCACTACCAGTCCATAGGCCTCGAGAACGCCATCATCGACCAAACGAAGAGCGTCACGGTTTACCGCATCGTGCAGGAACTGCTCAACAACGCCATCCGCCATGCCGGCGCCCGCAGTGCCCTGGTGCAGCTCACCCGCACCGAAGGGGGCCTGCTGACCGTGACGGTGGAGGACGACGGCAAGGGCTTCGACCCGGCTATACTCAAGGGCTCACGCGGCATTGGCTGGAGCAATATCCAGCACCGGGTGGAGTTTCTGAAGGGGAGCTGGGATGTGGATACAGAAGTGGGGAGGGGCACGTCGGTGCATATTGAGCTGCCGGGGTAGGGGTCGCGCAGAGGCGCGGAGGACGCAGAGAGGTTTACCGCGGAGACGGGGAGACGCAGAGGTTATTATCTGCATCACCGATCTCTTTAAACTTGCTTGCCTTAGCGGGGTCGCAGCTCAAGCGAAAAGACCGGACGTATTGCATACTCTTCGCGCCTCCCCCGTCCCCGCGGTAAAGAAGAGCGAAGCGCCCCTACTCCCGCACGACAAAGTTATCTCCCTTGATAGGTCTACCATCCCAGCGGTAGGCCACGTGGCGGCTGCCCGCCTACTTGGCCTTGAAAGACCTGCTGGGCGACGCCCTCTTCCGCAAGGCCCTCCACGTCGTCATGGACCGCTGGAGCGGCAAGCACCCCCCACTCTGGGACATGATCAATAATTTCCCCAACCTTTCCGGCTGCAATCTCAACTGGTTCTGAAACAACTGGTGTTCATCAACTGCTATGTGGACGTGGCGATAGACAAATATCTACCATCACCTGCACGCTAACAGTCTGGAACATCGACGATTTCTTTAGCCCGCTGGATCTGCAGGCTGCCGATGCCGGTGGGAGCGGAGAGACATTGCATTTTACGGCTGGGATCCGGGAGAAGTATGTGGCACTGTCGACGGTGAACCTGCCGGGTAAGAAGGTGGTGACAGTGGATGAGGGGAAGTGGGTGGATGCGGATGGGGAAACAATTTTTGGGGTGAAGCCATTGAATAAATAATCCTAAGAAACAATTGTTAGACTGACCTATTTCAATAAGCAGCCAATCTAGAGGCAGTGCCCACAGGCTCTTAATCCTAATTGCTCAAGAATATGACCCTTAAACTCCAAGTCCGGATTGAATCGAACTCGATAATACTCAACCAGTAAATCTTTAACCGGACGTTTCCACCTTTCTTCGACCCCACGTAGAAGATCCTTAAGCTGGCTATCAGATAACCCGGTAAAATTATTTTCAATTGGTGTCGATCTGAAAGCAAGAAATGTCCATTTTTGATATTTATGCAATATCTCCCTGATAAAAGGGTTCGAGTGAAAGTATTCCTCAAACTCACGCAAAAGGCATCCGATCCTAGAGTCTAATTGTTCGAGTGAATAGTTGTCCATCGTTACAAATCCAGTGTTTTTTATTTCAATTTCCTTTTCATTAATGGGCCCGACATAGATAAACTTAAGCTGAACCGCTTCGATGTATTTCTTTACTTCCATTTCGGCACATTTCACTTCCTTAAACCAGGATCGAAATGCCCGAACTTCATCAACCCCCTTCTCTTTAATTGCTATAGGAACCAAATAATTCTTAAAGTTTGACGTAAGTCGCTCGCATTTACTATGCTTATGGAACGCTGGTGTCGTTTCAGGAAATACGAACTGTAATGAATCAACAACTTCAATGGGCTGGTAATACTCTATGAACTTTTCCGGATTCGCAAAAAGATCTCTTATGCCTAGTAAATTAGCCCGCTCTCTTCGATTGAA
>CBHWDR010000227.1:0-5713 GCA_966112575.1 uncultured Chitinophagales bacterium | reverse complement strand
ATTTCGACCTGGAGGGGCAGCAGTACAGCTACCCCGACGCTGCCGGCACATGGCAGCGCACCCCTTCTTTTCCGGCGGCCCTGAATCGCGATACCACCCATAAGGTGGAACTGACGTCGCCCACACCCCAGATCTGGCTCCAGAACGAAAGCCATCGCATGCGTTTCGCCGCCCAGGTCTACGCCCAGCCCGAAGACTTTAAAACCCCGCCGCCTCCACCGCCCCCGCCCGTAGCCAAACAGGAAGACAACGAAGAAGAAAAACCCAAGAAGGAGAACAAAGTGCGGAAGTTCTTCAAGAAGCTTTTCGGCAAGGAGAAAGAAGGGTGAGAAATAAAGATTAAAGAACAAGAAACAAGGAATGATGAATCCGCCTACGCCAAGGCTACGGCGCGGATTAGGGGATTAGGGGATTAGGGGATTAGGGGATTAGGGGATTAGGGTATTAGGGGATTAGGGTATTAGGGGAAATTGTAACCGCGTAAATTATATCAAGATGGTAGAGATATCACTTGCTGAAGGCTTGGATACGCCTCTATTGAGGGAAGTGCTCCATTTGAAGAAGCGCACCGCCCTGTCCCGAACAGTCGGGAGGGCGGCATATGGGTAGCCCCGGGTGCGTGCACCCGGGGTAAAGAAAACGATTTATAAATCCCCAGCACCGGGTACCGGTGCCATATCGAAGAGGATGTAAAGGCGAAAAGAACCATCAAATCAAAAGAGACCTTTCAATCTTCAGAAGCCCCCTGCCCCTCCCGAACAGTCGGGAGGGGCGAAATAAGGGTAACCCAGGGTCCTACGCCAAGATACCGGCGTCACGAACCTGGGCCAGGGCACCTCTGGCTGCTTCAAATTCCTGTCGCCCCTTCGGGGCTTCATGAATCAAAATCGCCGTCATCCCGGGGCTTGCGCCCCGGGCTACCGACCTGTCGCCCTTCCAGGGCTCAGGAAATAAAAAATAAAGAACAAGACCTGCCCGACGAGGCCCTCGCCGAAGTCGAGAACAAGAAATGTTGAGGGGAAACTCACCGAAGCCGGGAACAAGAAATGGCGGTAGTTAGAGATACCTCTTTGCCCTATCTGGACGCAATACGATCCTCAAAACCTTCTCTTCTTCTAAACTTTCCTCTATCCCCCGTCGAAGACGGGGGCCCATCGCCAAATGGATAAGCCCCATTATCTCATTATCTCATTCCCCACCCATTGTTAAAATTTTCCGAGCGCAATAGGGGTTCGTCGACCCGCGGCGTTTTTCCATAAACGCCCTTCCTCGCAACACATGGGATAAATTCCGTATAAATACGGTTGCCGGGGGCAGAGGGCTAAAATAATTTTGCGTCCGGTGTAACAATGACGATATCGCCGGCGTCCCACTGCTGAACGATAAAAGATGGTTATGATGAGATACCGCTACTTCCTCAAAGAACATTCATCGCTGATCCTCTGCGGCGCCCTCTTCACTGTTTTCTTTCTTCTGCTCTTCGTTTTTACCCGCTATTGGATGTACTGACCCGGGTGGTGTAAAAAACGGTCAGGTTCATCCTCCTGCCGCGCCGTTGGGCATAATTGGCCCGGCACATCGCACCGCTTCGGCTATATTGGTCGCCAGATGATGAAGCGACTTGCATTCCTTGCCATACTGGGTTTCAGCCTCTCCGCGCTGGGCCAGCAAACCGGCGTCCAGGTGCCCGTAACCGACGATAAAGGCCAGCCTCTTCCCGGCGCTACCGTGGAGCTCCGCCATAAAAAAGATTCCAGCCTCTTCAAGATCCAGGTGGCCGATGCTGCCGGTATCGTACACTTCCCGGCGCCGCCGGCAGGCAACTATTTCTTCCGCGCCAGCCGGGTGGGCTACACCAACCTGAGCAGCGCCTCTTTCCCGCTTCCGCTCAACGGCAACCTTTCGCCCCTGGTGCTCAAAGCTTCCGATGCCTCCCTATCGGGCGTGACCGTCTCCGCCCGGCGCAGCTTCGTGGAGATGAAGGGCGACAAGACCATCGTCAACCTCGAGGCGGGAATAACCCAAGTGGGTACCACGGCGCTTGAAGCGCTGGAAAAGCTGCCCGGCGTGACCGTGGACCGCGATGGTGCGATCGCCTACAAGGGAAGACCGGGCGTGCTCCTCCTCATCGACGGCAAGCCGACCTACCTCGGCGCGGCCGAGCTGGCGACCCTGCTCAATGGCATGAGCGCCGAGCAGATCAGCCAGGTGGAACTGATGGACAACCCGCCCGCGCGCTACGACGCCGCAGGCAATGCCGGCGCCATCAACATTCGGCTGAAGAAGAACCGCCAGCGTGGCTTCAACGGCACCTTCAATACGGCCTTCACCCAAGGCCGGTATCCCAAGACCAATAACAGCCTCGCCCTCAACTTTCGCCAGGGTGCCTGGGCCAGCTATTTCAACTACAGCCTCAACTTCAACAAGAACTTCACCCGCATCTATGCCTTGCGCAAATACCTCGCTGCCGACGAAGTGACCCTCGTTTCCCAGCTGGAGCAGCCCTCCATGTTCCGCAGCCAGGGCCTGTCGCATAATATCCGCACCGGCACCGAGTACACGGTGAACAATACCACCTCGCTTGGATTGAATCTTACCGCCCTGATGCTCGAACGCAAGGGACATGGCAATAATGATGGCCGCTGGATGTCGCCCTCGGGCACGACCGACTCGGTCATCAGCACCGAAATGGCCAGCAACACCGACTGGTCAAACCTGGGCCTCAATCTGAACCTGCGGAAGACGATCTCGAAGAACGAAGAGCTGAGTGTGGATGCCGACCTGCTCGGCTACCGGATCCGGGGCGACCAGCTTTTCGAGAACCGCCTCCTGTTCCCCGCAACCTATATCGAAGCCAGTCGGGCCAATACACCTTCCGATATCGGCATCCTTTCCGGTAAGGCCGATTATACCGGACGTTTTGGTAACCGCGAGCTGGAAGCGGGCTGGAAGTCGTCGCTGATCACTACCGACAATGCCGTGGCCTACGAAGTAAGCAATGGCGGCGCCTGGACAGAAGACCTCGGGAGAAGCAACCGGTTTCAGTACAATGAGAACATCCACGCCTTTTACGTGTCGGGTGCGCAGAAATCGGGACGCTGGAACCTGCAGGGAGGACTGCGGTACGAATGGACGGGCTATGATGCCCGCCAATTGGGCAACGCAGTAGTGAAGGACTCTTCCTTCTCGCGCAATTATCATAGCCTCTTCCCTTCGTTCAGTGCCGGTATCGAGGCCGATTCCTCGAACAGCTTTTCTTTTTCCGCAGCGCGCCGCATCGACCGGCCGCCGTTTCAGAAGCTCAATCCCTTCGGTTTCATCATCAACAAATACACGATCCAGCGGGGCAATCCTTTTTTTCGTCCGCAATACACCTGGAACTTTGAGCTCTCGCACAGCTATAAGAACCTCTTGCTTTCTTCGGTCAGCTACAGTCGCACCGATGATTATTTCGCGCAATTCTTCCCCATCGATACCGGGGGCATGGTGGTCTATACCGAAGGCAACCTCGGTGTGATGGAGAACCTAGGGTTTTCCGTAGCACTCAACATCAACCCGGTAAAAGCCTGGTCACTCAACGCGCAGGCCGTGCTCAATCGCAAGCACATGACCGGTGTGATCGGCAAGTCCTATGAGGCGCGCATCACCCAGGTAACGGCAACGATGAACAACACCTTCCGCTTCAGCAAGGGCTGGGGTGCGGAGCTTTCGGGCACCTACACTTCGCGCAGCCAGCACGACATCCAGGAAGTGGTGGACCCGGCGGGTCAGCTGTCGATCGGCTTCTCGAAATCCGTTTGGAAGAACAAAGGCACGGTGAAGCTGGCCGCCCGCGATCTTTTCTACACGCAGTGGATGAAGGGCAATACGTATTTCACCCGCGCAACCGAATACTTCAAGCTCACCCGCGACACCCGTGTGCTCGCCCTGTCCTTTTCCTGGCGATTCGGTAAGTCGGCCAAGGCCGCCCGCCGGTCGGAGGGCGCTTCCCGCGAAGAGATGCAGCGTGTGGGTAATGGCTGATCAGAACAGTCCATCGTAGCGGAGCCGGCCATCGACCACGCGGGCCGGCGCGGTGTACGGATGCTCCTTCGCCTTGCCCTCGCCCATGATGTGCAGCACCGTCCAGCCTTCTGCCTTCAGCGCATCGGCGATCAGCGAACGGTGGCAGCTCCACCAAACGGCCTCGGAGCACATGAAAGCCGTTGGCCCTTCCTTTCCCAGCACTTCGAGCTCCTTCAGGGCAAGGGCAAATGCTTCCGTTTCCATGTAATCGGCATAACCCCGGAATGCCGTGTGCCGCCAGGCGATGTTGGGCGAATCGGGACCTGGCTTTCGCCTTCCGCCCAGGTCCGGGAAATGCCGGTAGCCGATGCCCGAACCGCGCAACAGGCCTTCAAGGTTTTCTTTATTGAAATGCGGATAACGTTTGGATCCGGGGTAGAGCCGAACGTCGGCCACGAGGGCTACGCCCTGGGTGTGCAGCAGCGAGGCGAACTCCTCGAAGCTGCGTGTTGAATGGCCGATGGTCCAGATGGAAGGCATCCGGAGGCAGGTGCAAATGAAAAGCCAGACAGGAGCCGGAGACGTCATGGATGATGCAACGCGCTGCGGAGTTATCAACAAAAATGGAGATTGGCCCGGTTCTCGCTGTGGCCGTGCGGGTTAAACCCTTGTCACCATTCAATTTCCGCGACATGACGAACCAATACATGCAAGCGGCCCTGCGCGATCGTTCGACGCAATTGGGCATACCCGAGCAGATGCTTTCCTGTGCGCTTTTTATTATCCGGCAGAACCGGCACCAGGTGAACGCGATCGATCATGGGCACGAAATGGATGAATATATCTATTGTGCCTTGTTGCAGCAGGCATTCACCGAGCGCAAGGCCCGTGCGGAAGCCGATCTCTATGCCTCCGAGTTGCAGCGGCAGCTGGAAGCGGAGAAAGAGCTGTCGGTACTCAAGCGCGAAGAGCTTACCTCCGATGCTTTCTACCGGGCGGTGTTGCCCCTGATGGTAAAGGTCCTTGGCCGGGAGCCCATGCTCCGCCTGCATGCGGAAGAAGCGTCGAAGATCGTGCTCGACCTCGCGGAGATCAAGCGGCGCCACCGGGCTACTTCACTCACCGAGATCATCGTCAAGCGTTGCCCGGCCGAGATCGAGGCTTAAATTACCGGGTGGGGCTCGTAGATTTACGATAGGTCTTTTGCGGGTGGTCGGTTAGATTTGTCCTTCGTCCCGACCATACCGATATGCTTGTTCCTCCCGATACTGCCCATCATTTTCAAACCATTTTCGTTGCCGACGATGATGCCGATGACAGCTTCCTGCTCGTCAATGCCCTCCGGCAGGTGCTGCCGGACGTTACGGTTGCGGAATTCTCCAATGGCAGCAGGCTCCTTCGGACGGTTGTGGATCAGAAGCCCGACCTGATCTTTCTGGACCTGGACATGCCGGGAACGAACGGGTTGGAATGCATTCACTCGATCCGCGAAGACGAGCGGGTCGCGAAGACGCCGCTGGTAGTCTTCAGCAGTACCGACCGGCCGGGAAATATCCAGGCGGCTTTCGAGATCGGCGCCGACCTCTTCCTGGTGAAGCCGCATACGTACTCCGGCCTTGTGAGCGCCCTTGAGCGGATCGTGTCGCTCGACTGGAGCGACCGTGAAGCTGTGCGGAACAGCTTTCTGAACACCGGGCAGTACGTTGCG
>CBHWDR010000226.1:0-5714 GCA_966112575.1 uncultured Chitinophagales bacterium | reverse complement strand
CAAGCAGGAGACGATCTATTGTTATTCGGAGTCGGAGAAGCAGGCAGCCGTGCGGAAGCTGGGCAACAAGCCGGAGATCACCCGCTTCAAAGGCCTCGGTGAGATCTCGCCCGACGAATTCGGACGCTTTATCGGTGAAGACATCCGCCTGGACCCTGTGATCCTCGACCATGGCGACCATATCCAGCACCTGCTGGAATATTATATGGGCAAGAACACCCAGGAGCGCCAGGAATTCATCATCAACAATCTGAAAGTAGAGCTCGACACCGTTGAGGAGGTCGTAGCCTGATCAAATAAAACAACTGCTTAGGTGAAAAAGCTCGATGCCATCCGGAAGGCGAAGTCGCTCTTCATGAAATGGAACCTGCATTCGGTGGTCGGTCCCTTCAGCGGGGCGGCAGGAAACGCCGTTTCGATGGGGCATATGTCCCAGTGGCGAAAAGACCACCCGGTGAAGGGGTACAACGATTTCTACCAGGAGACCTGGGACTACAACCGCCGCTATACGCTCTACGAAGCCATTGCGCAGCAGGAAGCCTTGTTCGACGCGCCGCTCGATTATTTCGAGTTCGGCGTGGCCGGCGGCTACTCGTTCAAATGGTGGCTGGAACGAAACAACAAGGAGCAATCCCGGTTCTTTGGCTTCGACACGTTTGAAGGCCTTCCCGAGAAATGGGGCGCTTTTGAAAAGGGCTCGATGGCCTATACCATGGACTCGCTGAACATCCACGATCCCCGGGCCAGCTTTTATAAAGGCCTGTTCCAGGATTCGCTGATCCCTTTCCTGGAGCAATACGACGCGAAGAACCGGAAGCTGATCCATATCGACTCGGATCTTTTCTCTTCGGCCCTGTTCGTGATGACCCAGCTTTATCGCTTCCTGAAGCCCGGCGATATCCTGCTGTTCGACGAGTTTGCCGTACCCCAGCATGAATTTCTTGCCTTCAAGATCTTCACCGAATCGTTCTACGTGAACTACGAGGTGATTGGGGCGGCGAATAATTATCTGTTCGTGGCCGTGAAGGTCAGTTGACCGTTAACCGTTAACTGTTGACCGTTGAAAGATCAGGGATCAACACATCAGCGATCAGTACATCAGACATCAGAGATTTTATGTTACATATCGTATTTGGAGAATCCGACATCGAAACGCTGAAGAAAGCCATTGAGCTCGATGAGAGCCTGGCCGGCGATATCATCATCATCCGTGACGATTTCATGGTCGGCCCACTGGGGGAGATCTATGAAACCGAGGGCTACCAGCAGCGCCGCGACTGGTGGAAGGCGCTGGTCGACAGCTCGCCCTATTCGTCGGAAGAGCTGATGGCCCAGGTCGACGATAAGATGACGGTGCACAACCTGAAGAAATACCTCGACGAAAATGAAAAGGAAGAAGCCTGGATCTGGATGGGACAGAATGCCCATGATGTTTGTGGCTACTACTGGCTCGTGTCGCAGCTGAAAGATTACCAGGGCAGGATCGTGGTGCTCTATTTCAACAACCTGCCCTTCATCAACGAGAAAGGGCAACTTTTCTATCCCAACTACCTCCACGAGATCCTGCCGAAGGAATTCCTGAAGGCCAAGAAGCTCAACCGCAAGGTCACGCTCTCCGAATTTGAAGTGGATCCCGATGAATGGCGCAAGCTCTGCCTGGAGAACGCCATGATCCGTACGCTGGAAGGCGGGAAGAAGCTCGTGAGCCGCGAGCCGGATTTTTTCGACAAGGATATTCTCGCCGGGCTGACCGGGGAGTTCCAGAAAGGCAACCGGGTGTTCAACCAGATCCTCGGGAAGATGAAGATCAAGACCGGAGATGTCTTCCTCCTCTGGCGTATGCTGGAGATGGCGGGCGAAGGCAGGATCGAGATCAACGGCAACACGGCCAAGGGCTGGAAGGACTTCGAGGTCCGCAAGAAAGGCGCCGCCCCGGCAGAAGGTCTGACCACAGAAACCAGCGAAACGCAAAACTCCCCCGCTATATGAAAAAGCTCTTTGTTTCTTTTATCGCCTGGAGCCTGGCCAATGGCCTGCAGGCCCAGGACCTGGTACAGAAAATGGACCAGGTGGCAGGCGCATACGCTGCGACCGGCAAGTTCAATGGTACCGTTCTCGTGGCCCAGAAGGGAAAGATCATTTTCGAGAAAGGCTATGGCTACCGCGACGCGGAAGCGAAGCTGGTGAACGATGGCTCCAGCATTTACCAGATCGGATCGCTCACCAAGGCCTTCACCGCTGCGATCATCATGCAGCTGCAGGAAGAGAACAAGCTCAACGTCCAGGATAAGCTCAGCAAGTATTTTCCGGGCTTCGCCAATGGCGACAAGATCACCATCGAGCACCTGCTCACGCATACTTCGGGACTGTATAATTATACCAACGATACGGTGCTGATGAAGGGGGACGTGACAAAGCACTATTCGCGCGACGAGATGATCACCCTGTTTAAAAAATACCCGTCGGATTTCGAGCCGGGCAGCAGCTGGAATTACAGCAACTCGGGTTATTCCATGCTCGGCTACATCATCGAACAGGTGACAAAAAAACCCTATGAAACCGTGGTGCGCGAGCGGATCCTGCGCCCCCTGGGCATGAATCATAGCGGCTTTGATTTTACCAACCTGCGCGACGCGCAAAAGACCACCGGCTATTTCCTGCTGGCCGGCAACAAAGTCAACCGGGCACCGATCGTGGACTCCACGATCGCCTATTCGGCCGGTTCACTCTATTCCACCGTGGAGGACCTCTATAAGTGGGAGCGGGCCATTACTACAGGCAAGCTGCTGAAACCGGCCTCCTGGCAGGCGGTCTTCACCCCGGTAAAAAATAATTACGGCTATGGCTGGGGCATCGACACGCTGTATGGAACAAAGATGACAGCGCACAGCGGTGGCATCCATGGCTTTTCCTCCTTTATGCTTCGCTTCCCCGCCGAAGAGCTGACGGTGATCGCGATCGACAATGCCTCGCATGGCACCGGGAAGCTCGCGCGCGACCTGGCAGCCGTTGCGCTGGGCAAGCCCTATACCCAGATCACCCTGCCGCCTTCGGTGGACGTGGACGAGAGCCGGCTGAAGAAGCTGGAAGGCGAATATGAGCTGGCGCCCGGCTTCACCATTACCATTACCCGCAAGGGAACGCAGTTGTTCGGACAGGCGACCGGCCAGCCGTCTTTCGAGCTCTTCGCGGAGTCGGCCAGCAAGTTCTACCTGAAGGAAGTGGACGCCAAAGTGGAGTTCATCACCAACGGGGCCGGTGAGGTTACGGAGCTGGTCCTGTACCAGAACAGCATGTCGCCCCGCGGCAAAAAAATAAAATAATCCAAGCAATGAGTACTACGAAAAACAAGAATTACGAACATGTGCAGACCGACCACGGGATCAATGGTCAATACAAGACCTGGTTCCTGGATTATGCCTCCTATGTGATCCTGGAGCGCGCCGTGCCGGCCGTAGAAGACGGCCTCAAGCCCGTGCAGCGCCGAATCCTGCACGCGATGAAGGAGATGGACGATGGACGCTTCAACAAAGTGGCGAACGTCATCGGGCAGACCATGCAATACCATCCGCATGGAGACGCCTCCATTGGCGACGCGCTGGTGAATATGGGACAGAAAGACCTGCTGATCGATACCCAGGGCAACTGGGGCGATATCCGCACCGGCGATGATGCGGCGGCCTCCCGTTATATCGAAGGACGCCTCAGCAAGTTCGCACTTGAGGTGGTATTCAACCCGAAGACCACCAACTGGCAGTTGAGCTATGACGGCCGTAAGAACGAGCCGATCACGCTGCCGGTAAAGTTCCCGCTGCTGCTGGCCCAGGGCGCTGAAGGCATCGCGGTAGGCCTGGCCACCAAGATCCTTCCCCATAACTTCTGTGAGCTTTGCGACGCCAGCATCAAATACCTCAAGGGCCGCAAGTTTGACCTCTATCCCGATTTCCCGACAGGCGCCATGGCCGATGTGGCCGATTACAACCAGGGTATGCGCGGCGGCCGCGTGAAAGTGCGGGCACATATCGAAGAGATCGACAAGAAGACGCTGGCGATCCGCAGCGTTCCCTATGGCGTGACCACCACGGCGCTCATGGAGAGCATCGTAAAAGCCAATGACAACGGGAAGATCAAGATCAAGAAAGTAACCGACAATACCGCGGCCGAAGTGGAGATCCAGGTGGATCTCGCACCCGGCATCTCTCCCGATATCACCATCGATGCCCTGTACAAGTTCACCGATTGCGAGATCTCGGTGTCGCCCAACACCTGCGTGATCATCGACCAGAAGCCTCATTTCGTGAGCGTGAACGAACTGCTCCGGGTATCGGCCGAGAACACGAAAGTGCTGCTCGGACGCGAACTGGAGATCCGCTTGGGCGAGCTCCAGGAAAAATGGCATTATACCTCACTGGAGAAGATCTTCTTCGAGGAGAAGATCTACAAGGAGCTGGAGAAGAAGCACGAGACCTGGGACAAGGTGATCGAAGCCATCGATAAGGCCTTCGTGCCCTTCTCGAAGCAACTGCGCCGTCCCATTTCAAGGGAAGATATTCTGAAACTGACGGAGAAGCCGGTACGCCGGATCTACCGTCTCGATATTGATGAGCTGAATGCGCAGATCCGCAATCTTGAAGAAGAGATCCGCCAGGTGAAGCATCACCTCGAGCACCTCAACGACTATGCGATCGCCTATTTCGAGAACCTGCTGAAGAAATACGGGAAAGGCAAGGAGCGGAAGACCGAGATCAAGGTGTTTGAAGTGATCGAGGCCAAGCACGTGGCCATCGCCAATACCCGCATCTTCATCAACCGTGAGGAAGGTTTTATCGGCACTTCGCTGAAGAAAGACGAGTTCCTTGTGGAATGCTCGGACCTCGACGACATCGTCGCCATTACCAAGCGCGGGATCATGAAGGTGGTAAAAGTGCAGGACAAGGTCTTCATCGGGAAGGATATTCTCTATGCCGCCGTTTTCCGTAAGGGCGATGAGCGCACGACCTATAACCTGATCTATACCGATGGCGCTTCCGGTGTGAGCTTCGCCAAGCGCTTCAACGTAACGGGCGTTACCCGCGACAAGGAGTATGACCTCTGCGGCAAGGGCCACGACCGGAGCAAAGTGCACTACCTCACGGTGACCCCCAACGGGGAGGCAGAAGTGGTGCGGGTGATCCTGAGCCCCAACTGCTCGGCGCGCATCAAGGAATTCGAGTTCTTCTTCGAAGAGCAGGAGATCAAGAGCCGCAGCTCGATCGGCAACCAGGTGACCAAGTACCCGGTGCGCTCGGTGAAATTCAAGGAGGCCGGTGTGGCCACCCTGGGGGCGATCAAGATGTGGTACGACGACAAGTTCGGCCGCCTGAACCACGATGGAAAGGGCCAGGAGTTGGGCGACTTCGATGCCGAGGACCGCGTGCTCGTCATCTATAATGATGGGCATTACGAGATCACCGACCAGGAACTGACCCAGCGTTTCAACCCCGAGGAAGTGTTGCTGGTGGAGAAATTCAATGCCGAACGTGTGATCACGGCCGTTTATCTCGACAACGAGAAGCTGCAGTACAATGTGAAGCGCTTCCGGATCGAGACCACCACGCTGCGCACCCAGTTCCTCTTCATCAAGGAAGGCAAGGGCAACCAGCTGGAGGCCGTGTCCACGATGGATGAGCCCGTGCTGATCGTGAATACCGGCAAGGGCGCACAGGTGCGCCGGG
>CBHWDR010000225.1:0-5719 GCA_966112575.1 uncultured Chitinophagales bacterium | reverse complement strand
AGAACGGTGGTGAGCGGTGTTGGCGTGGTGGTCACTGCCGTCCAGGTGGCGGGGTTGTCGCCCAGGCCATACTCCACCGTCCAGGTGGTGGTGCGGCCGGTGGCGGAAGCATCCAGCTGCTGGAGCAGGAAGCTCAGGCCGAAGTTGCTCTTACCGGTAGTGTTCTCCAGCTGGAAAACGAAGGCTACGCCGGGGTCGCCGCCGGTCGTTGCGGTGCCGGTCTGGCGGAAGCCGAGCGCGCGGTCCGTAGAAGCATCCTGCTGCGTGGTGGTAGATGTACCGGTAAGGCCGGTAGCCGAAGCAAAGTTCTTCACACCCAGGCTGGTCTGGTTCCAGGCAGTGGGCGTAGCCAGCGAGCCATTGTAAATCGTTGCATCAGCAGTACCGATCGTAGACGTTGTTGCACCCACTTTCACGTACACACCCTGGGGCAGTCCGGAACCGATGCTGTTGAAATTCTGCACATAGGGCGAAGTGGTCAGGGCCAGGCCGGTGCCGGCACCACCACCGCCTCCGGTTCCTGCTACCACATCCGTGGTCTTGCGGATCTGGATCTGGTTGGTGGTATTGAACTGGGTCAGGTAGCCGGTGATCGAGGAAGCATTGGCCGGGTAGGTATTGCCCGAGAACGTAGCGCCGGTAGATGTGAACATTACGAGTGAGCCGCTGCCGTCGCTCAGGTTCACGCTGCCGCTGTACGTGCCGCTGGTACCGCCGGTGAGGGAGGTGTTGGCCACTTGCACGAGGGTGGATTCCCAGGTCTCGAAGTTGCTGGCGATCTGCGCCAGGGTAGCCGTGCGCGGCGTGATGGTTTTTCCCGTGCTGACGCGGGTGGAATAGCCAAGGGGCACATTGTTCACCTGCAGCAGGCCATTGAACTCGGATACTTCCTGTCCGGAAATATTCACGTCGATCGAATCTCCGAGGTCGAAAGAATGAGGCGCATCGAAGCGAACGAGGATGCCCGCCTGGCCGGTGGCCTGCTGGAGCACGATGTTCTGTGTGTTGATGTTGGACGTGCTCCGGTCGGAGATGACCACACCGGTAATGCGACGGCCGGCAGGAGCCGAAGTGGTCGCGCCGGTGAAGAGCGCGCGAACGGCCGCGATGTCCATCACGGTCGTGGGGCCCTGTCCGCACCGGGCCCCGGTGAACTGTACGTCGCTGGTGTCGCGAACAAGCAGTTGCTTGGTGGTACCGAAGATGGTGTAGATGGCGTTTACGTTACCATTACCATTGGGCACGTTCACCCCGGCAAACGAAGCATAACCCGAAGTACGCACGATCACGTTGGTACCGGAGTTGCAGCTGCGGATGGTGAGGTTCACCGTGTTCTTGTAAGCGGAAGTGTCGGAATAGGTCTTGGCCGTATCCGCCACCTGGAACTCATAATTCTGGAGCTGGATCAGCGTGCTCTGATAGGGATCCTGCATCGAGGTACCGAGCTGGCTGAGGGTAACCACTTTCGGCGTTACCGGGTTGTTCAGCGAGCCGCCTTTCACGTACTGGCTGATCAGGCCCGAAGCTACTGCCTGCAGCGAAGGTACACCGGCAACGGTAGCCTTGATACCCAGCTGTACCTGGCGGTTGTAATCGCTCAGCGCCAGCCCTTTCGCGTAAACGAATACGCGACGGCCTACGGGGTAGGTGGTGTACATATTGGTGGCATCCAGCTGCAGGGCGATACCGCCCGTGGAATCCTGGATATAAAGTTCCTTGTAGATATTTCCGGTCTTGTCGTTGGCCACAACGATACCGGAAATGATCACGTCCGTGTTGATCACATCGATCGCGCCTGGAGTGGTGTGCAGGGCTTTCAGGTCGCGGATCTTGGTATTGGCGGTGATAGCCGGATCGCCGGGCGCAGGAGGCGCGTCGAACTTCCGTTTACAAGAGGTGAAGAACAGGCCGGCAGTCAGCAGAAGCAGCAGGCTGTTCATCAGATACGAGCGATTCTTTTTCATATACGACGTTTAAATGTCTTCGGGTTTGTGGTTTAGAAACGTAAAGTGGCAGAGGCAAAGAAGTTCAGTCCATAAGCATAGAACAGCTTGGGCGGGAACTTGCTGGCGTCCTTCTCGGCGAAATCAAAACGCAGTTGCTCGAAGCCACCGGTAATGATGTCTTTATTGTTCGTAAGGTTGTTTACACCCAGATTAAATACGAGGAAGGTGTTGCGGTGGTTGACCTCGAGCTTGCGGGGAAGCTTACAGGAATAAACGCCTAAGAAGTCAACCGTGTACTGGGCCGACCATTGGGTCTGGCGCAGGATCGAGTTGTATTGGTCGCTCTTCGGGTCCAGTCCGTCCACAGCGGCAGCCGTACGGCGGATAGGATTGAAATCAAGCCACATCTGGTCGAAGTAGTTGCCGGTGAGGCTCACGAACCAGAACTTGGGCGAGCGATAGGTCAGGCCCAGGCTGTAAGCTTCCTGCGGCGTGCTGGCTACCCGGTAGTTGTTGGCATACACCACCTCGCGGCCGAGCACTGTAGCATCGTTGTCGAGCGTGATCGTTGCATTCTGACGGCTGTTGTAATAATAACGGGCAACCGAAGCGGCAGCGTTCAGGGTCAGCGAAGTAGTAAGCTTGGCCTCGATGCCGAACTCACCACCGAAATGCTCGCGGTCGATATTGTTCAGGGCATAGTTCACGAAGTTGCGGTAGTCTTCATGGTAAAAGGTCAGCACATTCATGCCGTCCTGGAAGTTGGCATAGTAGCCCCCGATGCGCATCCGCAATTTCGGCGTCGTGAGGATATAACCGGCTTCCACGTTCTGCACTTTCTCGCTGGTCAGGTTATCCTGCGTGAACTCGCGGGTACGGGGCGAGATGTAGGCATTCTCGAAGAAAGGAGCTTTGGTCAGCACCGCGCCATTCAGGTAGAAATAGTTCCTTCCGTTCAGCTTGTACGTAACGCCGCCTTTCACTGCATAATTGGTGAAGGAGCTGGTTTTCGACTCGCCGAAGGAGTTGTAGGGGAACAGGCCGCTGCGCACATTGCCCACACGCCAGAAAGCTGTTTGCGAGAGCTCGCCGGCCAGGTAGAAATCGACCTTGTTGAACTTGAACACACCCTGGGTCCAGGCAGCCATGCGCTGGATGTGGATGTTGTAATCGTAACCGTATTTGTCGCCTTCTTTCAGAATGCGGTTCGGACGGTTCAGGTCATTCTGGTTGGCAGTAGGGTTGTTGGGGAAGTTGCGCTCGGCGAACTGGTTCAGATCCACATAGAAATCACCGCCGAGCAGGTCGTTGACGCGCTGGTAGTAATTATTGTTCTGGTTCTGGAACGAAGCACCTGCGGTGAAATCGAAATGATCGCTCACGCGGGTGTTCAGCACCGTATTGGCATTGAAGCGCTTCGTGTTGATCACGCGGTCCTGCAGGATGTAACGCGAGCGGTGGCCGGTTACGTTGTTGCCGGCAATACCGTTTGCATTCTGGACCGTCTCCGTATTGCTGATGTTGGAGAGGTAAAGATTATCCCAGTTCACCTGGCGGGCAGCTACGTTCGACACGAGGAGGTTACGCAGGGCTTCCGCCTGTGCGGGATCGGTCTTCTCGTAGTAGCTGGGCAGGTAACGGTAATAGTCGGGACGCGGATCGGCGGCATTGTACCAGTCGAGAGCCGTGATGCTGCGGTCGCCGAAGGAATAACCGGCGGCAGTCACCAGCGAGGACTTGTTGCTGATCCGGTAATCGTGCGTGAGGATGAAGAAGGGCTGATGCGTTTTGCCTACGCTGGCGCTTCGCTTCTTGCCGTTCTGGTAGCCCCAGTAGGGGGTGTAATAACGGGTGTTGGCGATCTCCTGGATCTCCTGCACGGCAGGACCCTGGCGACCATTCTCCGTGGGTGCGCCAAAAGCCACCAGCGAGAGCAGGTGCTTCTCGTTGAAACGCTTGTCCACACCGGCGAAGTAACTCCAGCCATCGTAGTACGTACCGGGCACGTAGCCTTCGTTAGCCCAGCGGCGCGAGCCGCTCAGCGTGTAGGCCCAGCCTTTCTTGCTCAGGCCCGACGAATGCGTGGCCGTCCAGCGATGGTTGTAGTTGCGGTTGGAATAGGCATAGCCCAGCTGCGTCTGCGCCCGCTGACGCGAGGCGCGGGAGTCGATCATGGTGGTGGAGCCGATGTCGCCGAACGCGAATGTGTTCGGACGCAGGCCGATGTTGAGATCGCGGTTGCGCATCACATCGTTCAGTCCACCCCAGAGTCCCCAGGGGGTAAAGCCATTGTCAAGATTCTCCATGGGGATGCCGTTCATGTAGGTACCAAACAGGTCGGCATCATAACCACGGATGCGGAAACGGAGCGGGCTGAAATTAAAAGAAGCGGCGGAGAAGAAGGGATCGCGTCCGGCGGTGAGCACCGACGAGATGTTCTGCGCGCTGCCGTCTCCAAGGTCGTTGTCATCCAGGGAAATGACCGGGATGTTGTCGAGCACCTGTTCTTTTAATTCATCGATTTGCTGAAGCGAATCTTTCCGGGGAAGAGTATCCGCCGGATTCTTTTGCTGTGCCTGTGCAAGGGTACCGGCGCACAGGGCCAACAGCAGCAGTCTTAGTCTGAACATAGCAGTTTGTTAGGGGCGCAAATTTAAGCTGAAATCCGCACGGGAAGGGCAAATCAGGCGAAAACTTGCTCACATAACGATTAAATAATACCCATAACACGGATGATTTTCGTCAGGTATTTAATGGCGGCGGTCAACCCTTTCGTAACCAGGGACGTCTTTTGCTTATGTTTGCGCCTCATTTTTCCGTCATGAAGAAACGTTTCCTTCTCGTCCTGCCCTTTATTTTCGCCCTGGTTATCAACATCCAGGCACAGGAAAAACAGAAATACAAGGTTGCCGTTATCTCGTTCTATAACCTGGAGAACCTGTACGACACGGTGGACAACCCCATCGTGAACGACGAGGAATTCCTTCCGTCGGGGCCACGCAACTACAATACGCGCATCTATCTCGACAAGCTCGATCGCCTGGCTTCGGTGCTTTCGCAGATCGGCACGGATATGAACCCCGACGGCCCGGCCTTGATCGGCGTGGCGGAGATCGAGAACGATACGGTGCTGAACGACCTGGCGAACCATGCGCTGTTGAAGAAGCGTGGTTATAAAATTATACACTACGATTCCCGCGATGCCCGGGGTGTGGATGTGGCCCTGTTCTACAATCCGAAATATTTCACGCCGGAACAGAGCGACAAGCTCTTCGTGCAATTGCCCGGCGGCACCAAGGATGCCTATTTCACCCGCGACGTGCTCTGGGTAAAGGGCAAGCTCGATGGCGAAAGCATTAATGTATATGTGAATCACTGGCCAAGCCGTTCCGGTGGCGAAGAGCGCTCCGCTCCTGCCCGCGAGGCCGCTGCCGCCGTAGTGAAACACCACCTCGACTCGCTCCAGAACATCGATCCGATGACGAAGGCCGTGATCATGGGCGATCTGAACGACGACCCGATCAGCCCCAGCGTGGCCGCCGTGCTCCAAGCCAAGGGCAAGCAGAAGGAAGTGGTGAAGAAAGGCCTTTTCAATCCCTGGATGGAGTTGTACCGCAATGGGGTGGGCACGCTTGCCTACCAGGACTCCTGGAACCTCTTCGACCAGATCATCATCTCCCAGCCCTGGCTCAACCGCGACCAGGACGGCTTCTTCTTTTACCAGGCGCAGATCTTCAATCGCGAATTCATGACCGAGAACACGGGTCGCTACA
>CBHWDR010000224.1:0-5734 GCA_966112575.1 uncultured Chitinophagales bacterium | reverse complement strand
TTTGCCAAAACGCCCATAAAAAAAGCGTCCACCCGGGACTATTTAAAAACGACTTGTTTGGATCATCATCCGATGCGGCCATCGAGATCCAGCCCGTGGGCCCGGGCTGTCTCCTTCGCCTGTTCGTAACCGGCATCGGCATGACGGATCACACCCATGCCCGGGTCGTTGCGGAGCACGCGCGCAAGCCGCGCCGCCGCATCTTCCGTACCGTCGGCTACGATTACCATGCCCGCATGGATGCTGTAGCCCATGCCTACCCCGCCGCCGTGGTGCAGACTCACCCAGCTGGCGCCGCCGGCTGTATTCACCAGCGCATTCAGGATCGGCCAGTCGGCCACGGCATCGCTGCCGTCCATCATCGCTTCCGTTTCGCGGTTGGGGGATGCAACCGAACCGGTGTCGAGGTGGTCGCGCCCGATCACGATCGGTGCTTTTACTTTTCCGGTGCGCACCAGCTCATTGAATGCGAGTCCGGCTTTTTCCCGCTCGCCCTGTCCCAGCCAGCAGATCCGCGCGGGCAGCCCCTGGAAGGCGATCCGCTCCTTAGCAAGCTTCAGCCAGCGCTGGAGGGATTTATTCTCCGGGAACATGTTGGCGATCAATTCATCGGTGACCGCAATATCGGCAGGGTCGCCGCTAAGGGCAGCCCAGCGGAATGGACCTTTGCCTTCGCAGAACAGGGGCCGGATGTAGGCCGGAACGAACCCCGGGAAGTCGAAGGCATGGGCCAGTCCTTTCTCCTGCGCCCGGGCCCGGATGTTATTGCCATAGTCAAACGTGATCGACCCACGCTGTTGCAGTTCGAGCATCAGCTCTACGTGGCGATACATGGATCGGTAAGCATAGTCGAGGTACGCATCTTTATCCGCCTCGCGGAGGGTTTTTGCCTGTTCGTAGCTCAGCTCGTGCGGCCAGTAGCCGATCAGCGGGTCATGAGCCGAGGTCTGGTCGGTGAGCGTATCAGGAACCACGCCACGTTCGATCAGGCGCTCGAGCAGGTGAACGGCATTGCAAAGCACGCCGATGGAGATCGCCTCTCCCTGCTTTTTGGCTTCGAGCGCGCGGTCGATCGACGCATCGATATCCGTGATCTTCAGGTCGAGGTAACGTGTTTCGAGCCGCTTGTCGATCCGCCACTCCTCTACTTCAGCCACGAGTGCGACGCCTTCATTCATGGTGATCGCGAGGGGCTGAGCACCACCCATTCCGCCAAGGCCTGCAGTTACGTTGAGCGTATGTTTCAGCGATCCCCCGAACTGCTTGTCAGCCGCCGCCGCATAGGTTTCATAGGTGCCTTGCACGATGCCCTGCGAACCGATATAGATCCAGCTTCCTGCCGTCATCTGTCCGTACATCATCAGGCCTTTTCGCTCGAGTTCTTCGAAATGCTTCCAGTTGGCCCAGTTGGGCACCAGCTGCGAATTGGAGATGAGCACGCGCGGCGCGTCTTTATGCGTCTTGAGGATCCCCACCGGCTTGCCGCTCTGGATGAGCAGGGATTCATCGTTCTCCAGGTCTTTCAGCGAGGCGATGATGCGATCGAGGGCTTCGAAATTGCGGACGGCTTTGCCCCGGCCTCCATAAACGATGAGATCATCCGGGCGTTCGGCCACTTCGGGATCGAGATTGTTGAGCAGCATGCGGAGTGCGGCCTCCTGGACCCAGCCCTTGCAATGGAGCTGGCTGCCGGTGGGCGTCTTGTATTTCACCGGGTCATACTTCGTGTTCGCTTCTGTGGTCATGCAATCGTGTTTGAGTACACGAATTAAATCTAATTACACGAATTGTACGCGCAATGGAGGTGGGAAATCAATAATGGAAGGAGTTGGTTTAGTAGCAATGTGCCACTGACAACAGTCAACGGTCAACGGTCAACGGTTAACATCCGTTGGCAACCACTATCACCCCTCCTGCCCGCGTGCAGGGCGGTGCAGGAGGATACTGGATGGTCCATTCATTGGATCGGTGATAGGTTAACAGTACTCTACCGGTCGGACGGTTTTCAGAGGACTGGATCATTCGATAGGATTGGATCTTCCGGATCGCTCCGGTATGGCTTTTCTAAGGATTGGGCGGTTTTTCAGGACAAGGATCTCAACGGGGTTGGTTTTTCAAGGCTTTCCTGGAAAGGAAGAAGTTGACCGATATTGGATGATACCCATTGGTTTTTCAGAGGACTGGGATCAATTTGTTGGTGGACGGTTGGTCTTTCTTAAATCGGATATTGGATCGGATAGGATTGGATTGGATCGGTTTTTCCTGGAACTTGGATTGGTTTTTCTATCGGATCAACTTCTGACACAAAACTACAGCGGCAGGCCAGCCTGTACAATGGCAGAACTGCCCGTTTTTCGTGCTATGGTAATTACTGCATTAATCGTAAAGCATCGATTTTTTTACGAGGGAAAGGACGAATCTGCCTTACGTAGTCTTACGAAACCTGTTGGTGGAGATCTACGCATGCGGCCACGTAGGGTCGCGTTCCCTTATTAAATAAATTGAAAAATGAGGCTGAAAATGAATCGGTTCCGAAGGCTTCGGCAGTTGCAGTCGGGCTACTGATTTCCGGGCTGGGGAAGAACATGCTTAAAGGGAAATCCAAACTAATTCGACAAGGGATAAGGGTAATCATTTAGCCGGTTTTTCCACGTTGTACGAACCTATAAAAGGGAGAAAAGCAAAAAGGGGGCACAAAGCCCCCTTTTCCTATTCCATGAAGTCGATCAGGCGAGGGCCTGGAGGACGTCGTATTTCGTTACGATATGATAATTGCCGCTTTCGTCGCGGGCCAGCACGGCGCCGCTTTCTTTATTGATCAGGTTACCCAGCTTCTCCACCGGCGTGTCGTAGGCAACGATCGGCAAGGCCTTCTCCAGCACATGGCCGATCTTCTCCGTCTTGATCTCGGGATTGCTGAAGACCTTCTGGAAAAGCCCGTTCTCACTAATGGAGCCAACGACTTCGCCGTCGGGCTGTACTACCGGGATATGTTCGATATCGTATTTCTTCATCAGGTCCACAGCTTCGGAAACCGACTGCGTAGGCTCCACCGTGATCAGTCGCTGCTTGCCGCGGGCATTCACCACATCGCGGAAGGACTTCACGTCAAAGAAGCCGCGTTCCGCCATCCACTGGTCGTTGTACAGCTTCGACACATAGCGGCTGCCATGGTCGCAGAGCAGCACCACGACGACATCGTCTTTTTTCAGCTTGTCTTTCAGCTGGAAGAGTCCCTGCAGCACGCTGCCCGAACTGTATCCGCAGAACAGGCCTTCTTCCTTAGCCAGGCGGCGCGTCATGACCGCGCCATCCTTATCGGTTACCTGCTCGAAATGGTCGATCACCGACATGTCGTAGTTCTTGGGAACGAAATCCTCACCGAAACCTTCCGAGATATAGGGGTGCACCTGCTCCATATCGATCTCGCCGGTATGGAAGTACTTGGTCAGCAGCGAACCGAAAACATCGATCGCCCAGACCTGGACGTCCTTGTTCTTCTCTTTGAGGAACTGCGCCGTGCCGGTGATGGTGCCGCCGGTTCCGGCCGTGGTCACAAAATGTGTGATGCGGCCATCGGTCTGACGCCAGAGTTCCGGCCCGGTGGTCTCGTAATGGGCAAGACGGTTGGCCAGGTTATCGTACTGGTTGAAGTGAAACGAGTTCGGGATATCGCGGTTGAGGCGGGCCGCCACGGAGTAGTACGAGCGCGGATCATCGGGCTCCACGTTCGTGGGGCAAACGATCACCTCGGCGCCCAGGGCGCGCAGGATGTCGACTTTTGAAGGCGACTGCTTATCGGTAGTCGTGAAAATGCACTTGTAGCCTTTTACCACGGCAGCCAGGGCCAGGCCCATGCCGGTATTACCGGATGTACATTCGATCAGGGTGCCGCCCGGCTTGATCTTGCCTTCACGTTCGGCTACTTCCACCATCTTCAGGGCCATGCGGTCCTTGGTGGAATTGCCGGGGTTGAAATACTCCACTTTCGCATAAACCTCGCAGGGAAGGTCCTTCACGATCTTGTTCAGGCGAACGAGCGGGGTGTTCCCAATGGTCTCGAGTATGTTGTTCTTTACATCCATAGCAATCGTATTCAGGGCGCAAAAATAGGGTTTTGGCCCGATGCGCCTCTCCCGTCCTATTTTTGACCCATGCCCCGATACACCGATCAGCTGGGAAGAACGATCGAGCTGCCTGCAACCCCCAGGCGCATCGTTTCCCTGGTGCCTTCGCAAACCGAATTGCTTTTCGATCTCGGTCTGGATGCTGAAGTGGCCGGCATTACCAAATTCTGTATCCACCCCGACTGGGCCTTCCGCACCAAGGCAAGGATAGGAGGAACAAAGAACGTGCACCTCGATCGCGTCCGTGCCCTGCAGCCCGACCTCGTGATCGCCAACAAGGAAGAGAACGAACGCGGGCAGGTGGAAGCGCTGGCGGAGGAGTTCCCGGTTTGGGTCTCGGACATCAATACGCTGGAAGATGCCCTGCAGATGATCGGCATGTTGGGGGCGCTTACGGGGAAGCAGGAAGCTGCCGACGGGATCGTAGAAGAGATCCGGTCGGGTTTTGGTGCACTCACGCCCGCACCCTTACCACTCCCAACCGCTTACCTCATCTGGAAGGATCCATACATGAGCATTGGCCGGGACACGTTTATCCATGATATGCTGGGCCGTGCCGGCCTGGAGAATATCCTTGCTGATCAGCAGCGCTACCCGGAGGTTACCGTTGACCTGCTGCGCGAACGGGGATGCCACCTGCTCCTCTTGTCATCCGAGCCTTACCCGTTCAAGGAACGGCATATTGCCGAACTGCAGGCCCAGCTGCCGGATACCCACATCCGCCTCGTCGACGGGGAGCTGTTCAGCTGGTACGGCAGCCGGCTGCGCCATGCACCCGCCTATTTTCAGTCGCTCGTGGCCGAAGCTGGCCTGATTCCCTAAATTCGATGATGACCGAAGACGACAAGCCCTCGCGCAAAAAGCCCTTCTTCCCGGTGAATAAAGAGCTCCGCTACTATCTGAAAACGCATGGACGCGAGATCAGCCTGCCGGTTTCCTACAACGACCTGCTCAATATCACCTATTCCGTGCCCCTGCGCGACAAGCTGGGCAAGGACACGCTCTGGGAGAAAGCGCTCTACGACATGAAGGACTGGGAGTACCTGAAGGAAGGGCTGATCAACCTGTATGCGCTGTTGAAGACCGAAGGCGATTATACGTTTTCCAAGCACCTGGATGTGGCCCGGATCGACTACTGCAGCTTCGGCAATTCCAACCCCTTCCGTATCCGCATTGTGAACCGCTACAATGACAATTATGACCATTATTATATAAAAAAGGAAGATTCGTCCCGGGTTTATGGCCTCGAGCTGGAGCATATGCTCTCCCCTAACCGCATTACCTTCCTAACCGGCCTGGATACGCTGGTGGAAGAACATATTCCCGGGCTTCCGGGCGATGTCTTCATCCGTGACTACATCGACCGGCCCGATACGAACAAGATCCGACTCGCGAAGGAGTTCGTGAAGTTCAACGAGCGCTGCTTCCTGCGCCTCCTGGGAGATATGCGCAGCTACAATTTCGTGGTCAACATCACGCCCGACATCGAGGATTACCAGTACCGGATCCGGGCCATCGACTTCGACCAGCAGTCCTACGAAGGGCGCAAGAACCTCTACCTGCCCCAGTTCTTCAAGGAGAACAAGCCGCTCGTTGACCTGACCCTG
>CBHWDR010000223.1:0-5750 GCA_966112575.1 uncultured Chitinophagales bacterium | reverse complement strand
AGGTTCGGAAGGAAAGCTCGGCGGACAGGCCTTCGTGCCTGGTGTGGCCGGAACCTGGAAGGACCTGACCGACTCCGTGAACCAGATGACCGGTAACCTCACCTCCCAGGTGCGGAACATTGCCGAGGTGACCAAGGCCGTGGCCTCGGGTGACCTTTCCAAGAAAGTGACCATCGACGTAAAAGGAGAGATCCTTGATCTGAAAAATACCATCAACACCATGGTGGACCAGCTGAACTCCTTCGCCTTTGAGGTGACCCGTGTGGCCCGTGAGGTGGGAACAGAGGGTAAGCTGGGCGGACAGGCCGAGGTACAGGGCGTAGCCGGTACCTGGAAAGATCTGACCGATTCGGTGAACATGATGGCCTCCAACCTGACCAACCAGGTGCGAGGTATCGCCAAGGTGGTGACCGCCGTGGCCACCGGTAACCTGAAGCAGAAACTCTCGATCGTATCGCGTGGCGAGGTGGCCCAGCTGACCGAGACCATCAACGAGATGATCGATACCCTGGCGGTGTTTGCCGACCAGGTAACCACCGTTGCCCGTGAGGTAGGGGTGGAAGGACGACTGGGTGGACAGGCCTCGGTTCCGGGTGCCTCGGGTATCTGGAAGAACCTCACGGAAAACGTGAATCAGCTTGCAGAAAACCTTACTACCCAGGTGCGTGCGATCTCCGAAGTAGCCTCCGCGGTAACCAAGGGTGACCTCACCCAGATGATCCGCGTAGAAGCGAAAGGGGAAGTGGAAGAGCTGAAGGATACCATCAACCAGATGATCGCCAACCTGAAAGAGACCACGCTGCGGAACCAGGAGCAGGACTGGCTGAAGTCGAACCTGGCCAAGTTCACGCAGATGCTGCAGGGCCAGAAAGACCTCAATACCGTGACCCGCCGGATCCTTTCGGAGCTGGCCCAGGTGGTGAATGCCCAGCAGGGTATGTTCTATATCATGGAGCAGGACGAAAACGAACAGAATAAGAAACTCAAACTCTTCTCGGCTTATGCCTTTAATGAAGAGCTCAGCATGACCAAAGAGTTTTCGCTCGGCCAGGGCCTGGTAGGCCAGGTGGCCGTTCAGAAAGAACGGATCCTGCTGAATAACGTTCCCAAGGATTATATCAAGATCGGCTCCGGCCTCGGCGAAGCCGCCCCGGCCAGCGTGATCGTACTCCCGGTACTCTTTGAAACCCAGATCAAGGCGGTGATCGAGCTGGCATCCTTTGACCAGTTCTCCGAAACCCACCTCGACTTCCTCAGCCAGCTTACCGAGTCCCTGGGTATCGTATTGAACACCATCGAAACGAACACCCGGACGGAGGAACTGCTGGAGCAATCACAGTCCCTGACCGACGAGCTGCGCCGGACCAACGAAGAGCTCCAGGATAAGGCCCACCTGCTGGTAAAACAGAAGGAGGAAGTGGAAACGAAGAACAAGGAAGTGGAAGAAGCCCGCAAATCGCTGGAAGAAAAAGCCGAGCAGCTGCAGCTGACCTCCAAGTACAAATCGGAGTTCCTCGCGAATATGTCGCATGAGCTGCGGACGCCGCTGAACTCGCTTCTGATCCTTGCCCAGCAGCTCTATGAGAACCGCGAAGGCAACCTGAGCGAGAAGCAGGTGCGGTATGCGAAAACCATCCACTCCTGCGGTGATGACCTCATCCAGCTAATCAACGACATCCTCGATCTTTCGAAGATCGAATCCGGATATATCTCCACGGACTTCATCAATGTCCGTTTCAACGAGATCACTTCCTTCGTGGAAACCACGTTCAAGCACGTATCGGAAAGCAAGAACCTGCGTTTCAACATTGAAATGGATGAGAACCTGCCGGACAAACTGGAAACCGACGTGCAGCGCCTGAACCAGATCCTCAAGAACCTGCTTTCCAATGCCTTCAAGTTTACCGAGAAGGGTGGGGTGCAGCTGCGGATCTACGAAGCCACCAAGAACTGGAAGCCGGGCATCCAGAGCCTCGACAACGCCAAGCGCGTCGTGGCCTTCCAGATCAAGGATACCGGTATCGGCATCTCGAAAGACAAGCAGAATATCATTTTCGAAGCCTTCCAGCAGGCTGAGGGTTCCACCTCCCGTAAGTATGGTGGTACCGGCCTCGGCCTCTCGATCTCGCGCGGCCTCGCCGACCTCCTCGGCGGCTCGATCGAACTGGAATCGGAAACCGGCATGGGGTCGACCTTTACGCTCTTCCTGCCCATTGATTACAACCCGAACGTGATCAAGAAGGAGAAGCAGTCGAGCCTTACCGTGAGCGAATACAAGCTCAGCGAAACCACCGACGACGTGGCGATCCAGTCGGTGCCTACCGTGAAAGTGGCCGAGGTAAAAGACCTCGACCCGCTCAACGAGATCATCAACGAGGTGGGGGATGACCGGACGAATATCCTCAGCGGCGACATGGTGGTACTGGTAGTGGAGGATGACCTCCGCTTTGCCAAGATCATGATCGAGAAAGCGCATGAATACGGCCTGAAAGTAGTGGTGGCCACTTCCTTCGGCGAGGTCTTCAACCTCACGAATAAGTACAGCCCCGTGGCCGTCACCCTCGATGTGAAACTTCCCGATGCATCGGGCTGGAGGATCCTCGACCTGTTCAAGAACGACCTGAACTTCCGCCATATCCCGGTGCACCTGATCTCGGGAGAGGAGAACCGCCTGCTCTCCATGCAGCGCGGCGCCCGAAGCTTCCACCTCAAGCCCCTGAAGAACGAGGCCATGGGCCTACTGTTCAGCGATATCGTGGAATACCACCAGCGCAACCCCAAGCGCCTGCTCATCGTGGAAGACAACGAGATCGAGTCTTCGCAGATCGCCAAGATGCTGTACAACGAAGACCGCGTGGAAGTGGAGATCGCCAGCAGCGGCAAGGAAGCCCTGGAAATGATGCGGCAGAACAAATACGATTGCATCACGGTGGATTACATGCTGCCGGATATCGGCGGGCTGGAATTCGTGACCGAGATCGCCAACATCCATAAGCTGGCGATGACCCCGGTGATCATCTATTCGGCCAAGGACTTCACGCCGAAAGAGAAGACGCAGCTGAAGCAGTATGCCAACCGGATCCTGCTGAAAGATGTGAATTCCCTGGAACTGCTGATGGAAGAAGCGATCGTGCACATGCACATCGACCACCAGGACCTGGCGCCGGAGAAGCAGCGGATCATCGAAAACCTGCGTTCGAAGGAAGATGTGCTGGCCGGCAAACGTGTACTGGTTGTAGATGACGACGTGCGCAACCTCTTTGCTCTGACCACGGCTTTCGAGCGATACAATATTCAGACGATCACGGCGGAAAGCGGCCAGGAAGCCATCAATATCCTGAACGAGAGCCCGGAGATCGACATGGTGCTCATGGATATCATGATGCCCGAGATGGACGGCTACGAAACCACGCAGAAGATCCGGCGCGAGCATAAGAACTCGCACCTGCCGATCATCGCGGTAACGGCCAAGGCCATGAAGGGCGACCGGGAGAAGTGTATCGAGGCCGGCGCTTCGGATTATATCACGAAGCCGGTGAAGATCGACCAGCTGCTTTCGCTCATGCGCGTATGGCTGTATAAATAAATCCGAACTATGGAAATCCGAAAAGACGATATGAACGAAAAGCCGCCCGTGAAACTACTCGTGGTGGACGACCGTGAGGATAATCTTTTCTCCATTGAAAGCATCTTGGAGCGGGAGAACTATACGATCGTCAAGGCCAACTCGGGCCGTGCGGCGCTGAAGATCCTGCTGCAGCAGCACGATTTCACCCTCATCCTCATGGACGTGCAGATGCCCGACATGAATGGATTCGAGACCGCTTCGCTGATCTATGAGCGCGAGAAGCTGCGCCATATCCCGATCATCTTCATCACGGCCCACAACCAGGGCGAGGAGAAGATGTATGAAGGGTATAAAATGGGGGGTGTGGATTTCATCTACAAGCCCATCAACCCGGAGCTGCTGCGCTTCAAGGTGAGCGTATTTGTGGACCTCTACCAGAAGACCCATGAGCTGCTGGCGCATGAAAGCAAGCTGCTGAATGCCAACCGCCGGCTGGAACGGGAAGTGGAAGAGCGGCGCATTTCGGAACAAAAGATCCGCCTGCTCAATGACCAGCTTCTGGAGAACAACATCCAGCTCAAAAGCACGATCGAAGAGCTCGACCGGTTCGCCTACGTGGCCTCGCATGACCTGCAGGAGCCACTGCGCAAGATCCTGGTGTTCTCCGACAAGATCCAGACGAAATACAAGAATAACGTGGAGCCGGACGTGTACCGGAACCTGGAAAAGATCGTACGGGCCTCGGAGCGGATGCAGTCGCTCATCAACGACCTGCTGCGGTTCTCAAGGCAGGCAGGAACGGCCGACGATTTTGCCATGGTGAGCCTGAACACCCTGGTGCAGGACGTGCTGCAGGACATGGAAGTGGATGTGGAGCAGACGGAGGCGCAGGTCCAGATCGGACCGCTGCCCGTCATCTGGGGAGTGTCGAGCCAGCTGCGCCAGCTGTTCCAGAATCTGCTGAGCAATGCCATCAAGTTCCGCAAGCCCGATATCATTCCGGTGATCCAGATCTTTGAAGAGCCGGGTGGCGCCAACCGCCACCGGGTGGTGATAGAAGACAACGGGATCGGTTTCGAAGGCAAGTATGCCGAGGAGATCTTCATGGTGTTCAAGCGCCTGCACAGCTACCACGAATTCGAAGGTTCGGGCGTGGGCCTGTCAATCTGCAAAAAGATCGTGGAGCGCCACAGCGGCGAGATCCGGGCCGAAAGCAAGCCGGGCATCGGCTCGCGGTTCATCCTCGACCTGCCCATGGTACCGATCGATTCCTCGTTGAGCAGCATCCAGGCCGAGCAGGCCCGATTGGTTTGAAAGAGGCATTAAATCATTGAAGGGCCGGGGTTTTCCCGGCTTTTTTCATGCATATTTATGTGGAGCTGGTTCCTTAGCGTTTCAATAATCCCGTATGTCAAGGCGGGCCAGCACGCCAGCTTGCTTTCAATGACCTAGCGAAGCCTATAATTTATATTATGTTAAGTAATGTTTTTAATCGCTTACCTTTGTAAGTGAAATCCCACGGCATCTAAATTGCCTTCCTTTGCTTATGGCCCATACCCTCTATATCGAACAGCTCTCCGAAGATGGCCGCATTGGGCGGACCGCCAACATCGCCATGATGGAGCAGAACATCGAAGTCATCCAGCAGCTCTACCCTGTTGATCCACCGGAATCCACCATTGCCTTTCCTGCCGGGCGGTTTATCGTGGTGATGGCGGAAAACGGTGAAGAAACCTTTATGATGTTCTTCGACCTGGGCAAGGACTCCAGTGCCAGCTTCGAATGGGCCAACCGCTTCGAGGATGAAGAAACCCGCAACGCTTTCCTCGTGGCCTTCCGGCAGATCGCCGACGATTATGAAGCCGTGGAAAACCTCGTAACCCTGGAGATCACTACGACCTTTCCATCCAACCCCGCCGTGTTCTGAACGCCTCCGGAATCCATTAACTTCAACCCATGTTCAACCAGGATCAACCTTTCGACCCTTCCGACCTGTTCACCGACGAATCATACGCCGTACAACTATCCTATGATGAAGCGCTAAAGCTAATCCAGGGCGCTGCCCGGTATTTCGAGCTGCCGGATCATGACGATATCCTGCTGATCGAGCTCCGCGACGGCGTTTTTGCCCGCACCCGCAACGGTGCCTGGGCCCGTGCGCTCGAAACCCTCAAGGGCGAAG
>CBHWDR010000222.1:0-5783 GCA_966112575.1 uncultured Chitinophagales bacterium | reverse complement strand
GGATGTTGAGATAGGCATACTTTCCGTTGACTACCCCATTGTAGATCTTCCCGCCCCTGCTCAGCGCTTCACGCAGCCCGGCACTGAGGGTCCGCTTGTCGCGCCTGATCTGCCCGTTGACATGCGTGGAATCGTGGATGGTGATCCAGCCATGCTTGTCCTGCAACTGGTCGAAAGCCCAGAAGAGCGCCGGCATGGCCTCGGTCTCGGTTTGCGCCCCGGCGGAACGCCGGTCCACCTCGGCACGGATCGCCTTCCAGTTGAGCCGGTGGCTGATCAACGCCCGCTGCTCCATCACCTTCAAAGCGGAGTCGATCAAGGTCGTTACCGAGTCAGCGCGTTGCGCGGAAGCCACGAACATAAGCAGGAGCAATAGCGGGAGGAGAAAGAAGCGTTTCATCAGCCGAAATAAAGGCAGGGGAAATCCCGCTGCAAGCCGGAAGGGATGGATTGTCCCCGGGGTCGGATGAACTGTATATATCCTTCTTTCTTCTGCTATGGCAGGCAACGGCCCTCCCACTGAAAAAGAGTGGACGCGGTTCCGGGCCGGAGCAGTACATTAGCCCCGATGACGGCCAAAATGCAACAGACGGAACATGAATTTCTGGTAAGCGAATCCCAGTTCATCAATTTCATCGTCGCTGGTGCCCTGCTGATTCTTTTCACGGTGGCGCTGACGATGGGTGCCGGAGACCTGATGAATTACCTCATGGCCTTCGGCCTTTTTCTCATACCGGGACTTGTTTTTCTCTATAAAGGCTTCAGCAAAACGGTCTTCATCCGCATCAATGGCCAGGGCATTTTCTTTCGCGGCAAGCTGATGACGGACTGGCGGCATTTTTATGATGCGCAGCTGCGCGACGGTCGCGGGATCGGCAGTATCCAGGATAAGTTCCTGCTGGATGTGCGGTACTATTCGGCTGATGGTAAGCTGTTGCACAAGGTCTCGATCCCACTCACCAATACCCAGGACCAGGCGGAAGAAGAAGTACTGGCGGCCACCTATCGGTTTTACAAGGCCTTTCACATGCAAGGGGCCTGAATCGGGCCGCCCGCTGCAAGAATAACGACCATCCCATTACCTGTCGATGTTGGCCGTAGTTTTGCCTTTTCCTTCGCCATGTCCCAACTCTTTCAACCCCTGCAACTTCGTTCGGTGACCCTGAAGAACCGGATCGCGGTCTCGCCCATGTGCCAGTATTCTTCCGTTGACGGTTTTGCCAACGACTGGCACCTCGTGCACCTGGGCAGCCGGGCCGTTGGCGGCGCGGGATTGATCATCGCCGAGGCTACGGCCGTGTCGCCCCAGGGTCGGATTACGCCGCATGACCTCGGCATCTGGAAAGATGCGCAGATCACGATGCTGCGCCGCATCACCGATTTCATTCACTCCCAGGGCAGCGTCGCTGGCATCCAGCTGGCGCATGCGGGCCGGAAGGCAAGTCACCACCGCCCCTGGGACGGCGGCGCCCCGATCCGTGAAGATGAAGAAGTGGAGATCCGGGCCGGCGATGGAAGCACAGGAACCGCTGAAGGCTCCTGGACCACGGAAGCGCCCAGCGCCATAGCCTACAAGGATGGCGAACCCCTTCCCCACGAGCTCACGAAAGAAGAGATCAGGGAAACGGTGGAGGACTTCCGGCGCGCCGCCATCCGTGCGCGGGAAGCGGGCTTCCGCGTGGTCGAACTGCATGCGGCCCACGGCTACCTGCAACATGAATTTCTTTCGCCGCTCAGCAATCAACGCACGGATGAATACGGAGGCTCCTTCGAGAACCGCATTCGCTTCGTTGTAGAGTCGGTGGATGCGATCCGTTCCGTGTGGGAAGAATCCCTGCCGCTGATCGTGCGCATCTCGGCCACCGACTGGGCCGAGGGCGGCTGGACGGTAGAAGAGTCCATTGAATTATCGCGCCTGTTGAAGGACCATGGCGTGGACCTCATCGACTGCTCTTCAGGCGGCAATGCATCAGGGCAGAAGATCACCGTTGGCCCGATGTACCAGGTGCCGTTTGCCGAGCGGATCCGGAAGGAAGCGGGCATTGCCACCCGGGCGGTTGGCCTGATCACAACGGCATCCGAATGCGAAAGCATCATCGCCGAAGGCAAAGCCGACCTCGTACTGCTGGCACGCGAGCTGCTGCGCGATCCCTATTTCCCGCTTCATGCGGCTAAAGAGCTGGGCGTAGACCTCGGCTGGCCTGATCCTTATGCCCGGGCAAAACGCTCCTGACTTCAGCGGAGTTCCTGTATCTTGTTGCTATGGTCGGACTGCTTGTGCAACTGGCAATTTCCTGGCTGATTATCTGGTGGCTGGAACGCAAGGACCTGCGGGTGCTCGGCTTTTTTCCTACGGCAACAAGGCTGCGCGATTTCAGTCTTTTCTTTCTCCTGACGGCGGCGCTCTGCGCCTCAGGCTTTCTTTTGCGAACTGCGTTTGGCGGGCCCGGGTGGACCCTTAACCCAAAATTGACCACCACCCTGTTTTTCGAAGGACTCTGGTGGCACCTGAGATCGGTCCTGTTCGAGGAGTTGATCTTCCGCGGCGTGTTGCTGTATATCCTGATCTGCCGGCTGGGCGCGATGCGAGCCATCCTGATTTCTGCTGTTGCTTTTGGCATCTACCACTGGTTCTCCTTCGGCGTCATCGGGAATGTGGGACAGATGATCCAGGTCTTTATCATCACGGGACTGATGGGCATCGTATATGCTTACGGTTATGCAAAAAGCCTCTCCCTCTACATCCCTGTAGCCATTCACCTCGGCTGGAACTTCACCCAGGGCTTTATCTTCCCCGAGGGTGCCGTCGGCACCAGCATTCTGCAGTCCGCGGGCGCGCTTAATTTTCGAACCAACTCGATACCGGTGGCCTTGCTGGTCTATCTCTTTCCACTGCTCAGTGCGATACTTTTCAACTTCTTTCTGATCCGAAAAAAGAAGCAAAGAGAATTATATACCTCGTGATCCTTATATCCGAAAAACGGAACCGGGAACAGATAACGCATTCGACCCGCCCATTCAACGCAGGTATTTTCTGCGGATCTGCACCAGCTGCAGTTTCACGCTGTCGTACACCAGTGCGGCGGCCAGCACCGCCACTGCCAGGAAGAGGATACGGATCCCAAAAAGAAGATAACCGTAACCACCGCTCAGTCCTCCGATAAAGAAAAAGAAGATAATCGTAAGCCGAAGCCGGATGGAAGACCGAAGCCGTTGCTGCTGCTCTTCCCGTTTATAAAAGAACAATTGTGAGAGCTCGATGCCCAGGTCGGTAAAAAGACCGGTAAGATGGGTGGTCCGCACCACGGAATTAGAGATCGAAGTGACGAGCGCATTCTGAAGTCCCATGGAAAAAAGCAGCAGGCAGGCGACGACATCAGCGAAAGCATTCACGGTTGCTGCCGATAAAAAGCCAACTGAAGTAAGGATCGCGATTTCCAGCAGTACAGGTATTGTATTGACGAACCGTTCGTTGAACCTGGAAATAGATTCCACCAGCAGGCTGGAACAGAAAGCTCCGAGCAGGAAGGCGAGAATAAAAAGCAGATAGACCAACCCCTGGGAAAAATCCTTCTTTGCAAACTCATCGGCAAAGAAGGCGAAATGGCCGGTCACATTGGTGGTGAGTCGTTGCACGGCAAATAACCCGCTCACGTTAACGATGCCCGCTACAAAAGAAAGCAGGGAGGCCAGCTTCAGGTTATGGATCAATGTTCGGCTTTTGCCGCGGTGACGGAACATAGGATGGAAAAGAGTAAAGTTATTCCAATTACCGGGTGATCATCCAATAACCGTCGCATGCATCCGCTGCAGAAAGCTCCATACATCCTGCATGTCGCGTACCGGCTCCACAACGATCATGAAGTGCTTGCCGTTCTGGCGGAGCCGGGCTTTGTTGGTGCCGGTCTGCAGGTAATCGAGGATGCCTTTGAAGGTCTTCGACTCGAAATAAGGGGAATCGGGTTTGTTCACGAAATAACAGCGCAGGGTCGTGTCCTTAAGGATCATCCGCTCGAAGCCCAGGCCCACGGCCAGCTTGCGCGAACGCACGGTCACGAAGAGCTCCTGCACCTGGGGCGGCAGGGGCCCAAAGCGATCGACCAGCTCCCGCTCCATGGCCTGCAGCTCTTCTTCGTTCTCGCAGTTGTCGAGGCGGGAATAGAGCGCCAGACGCTCGGTGATCGACTCCACGTAGGAATCGGGTAACAGGATCTCCAGGTCGGTATCGATGGTGCAGTCCGACACATAATCGTCCTGCTTCGAGATCTCTTCCTTGAACAGGTCCTTGAACTCGGTGCGCTTCAGCTCGCGAATGGCTTCATCCAGAATTTTCTGATACATCTCGAAGCCGATCTCGGCCATGAAGCCGCTTTGCTCGCCGCCCAGCATATTGCCCGCACCACGGATGTCGAGGTCGCGCATGGCGATCTGGAAACCCGAACCCAGCTCGGAATGTTGTTCCAAAGTTTGCAGGCGCTTGCGCGAATCCGTGGGCAGGGTGCTCATCGGCGGTGCCAGCAGGTAGCAGAAGGCTTTCCTGTTCGAACGACCCACGCGGCCACGCAGCTGGTGCAGGTCGGAAAGCCCGAACTGGTGCGCATTGTTGACGATGATGGTATTCACGTTCGGAATGTCCACACCGCTTTCCACGATGTTGGTACAAACGAGTACGTCGTATTTTTTATCAATAAAATCCATGATGCGCTCCTCAAGCTCATGGCCCTCGAGTTGCCCATGCGCCCAGCCGATCGAGAGGTCGGGGCAAAGCCCCTTGAGGATGGAAGCCATCTCCGACAGGCCCTGGATGCGGTTGTGGATGAAGAAGACCTGGCCGCCCCGTTCCGTTTCAAAATAGATCGCATCCCGGATGAAGTCTTCCTGGAAAACCTTCACCTCGGTCTGGATCGGCTGCCGGTTGGGCGGCGGCGTGTTCATGATCGAGAGGTCGCGTGCGCCCATGAGCGAGAACTGCAGGGTGCGCGGGATGGGTGTTGCGGTAAGCGTCAGCGCATCCACGTTGGTACGCAGGGTCTTGATCTTCTCCTTGTGCGCCACGCCGAATTTCTGTTCCTCGTCAATGATCAGCAGGCCAAGCTCCTTGAACTTCACTTCCTTGCCGAGGATGGCATGCGTACCTACGATGATGTCGACCTTGCCTTCCTCGAGACGTTTGAGCGTTTCCCTTTTCTCTTTGGCCGACTTGAATCGATTGACATAATCCACGGTCACCGGGAAGTCTTTCAATCGATCGGAGAAGGTCTTGAAATGCTGGAAGGCAAGAATGGTGGTGGGCACCAGCACGGCGGCCTGCTTGCCGTCGACAACGGTCTTGAACGCCGCACGAACGGCGATCTCCGTTTTGCCGAAACCTACATCGCCGCAAACGAGACGGTCCATCGGCGAAGGTGATTCCATGTCTTTCTTCACATCGGCGGTCGCCTTGCTCTGATCGGGCGTATCCTCATAAATGAAGGAGGCCTCCAGCTCGGTTTGCATGTAGTTGTCGGGCGTATGAGCGAAGCCGGTCTGCGCCTTGCGCTGGGCATAGAGCTTGATGAGGTCAAAGGCGATCTCTTTCACCTTCGTCTTCGTCTTTTCTTTCAGCTTGTTCCAGGCATCGGAGCCGATCTTGTTGACCTTGGGCACCGTGCCTTCCTTGCCGGTGTACTTGGCGATCTTATGCAGGGAGTTGATGTTCACGTAAAGGATATCCGAATCCTTGTAGATGATGCGCACGGCCTCCTGGAGCTTGCCATTCACCTCCAGCTTCTGCAACCCGCTGT
>CBHWDR010000221.1:0-5810 GCA_966112575.1 uncultured Chitinophagales bacterium | reverse complement strand
AGAGCTGAATGGACGCGCACTCCGCTTTGATCCATCAACGGGAACCTATGGGCTTAACCGGAGCCGCGGAGGAACGCTGCGCATCCGCTCGGGCGGCGTGCTTTACCAATATCGCCTCGACCGCATCCGAAACCGAAACGGGAGATTGATCTGGTGGGTGAAAACGCATTTTCCCGTGCGGCAGGTCCGGGCCCTGGTGCGGGCGGGAGGCTTTCGCGGCTATCCCGATTTCGCCAGGAGCACACGGTACGAACGGGGCTTCCGCGGCTACCTCGCCTTCAGCAAACCACAGTACCGCCCGGGCGACACCCTGCGCGGAAAAGCATTCATCACAACCAAGAACGGACGCCCGGTCAGCCGGCCCCTGCTCCTGCGGCTCTCCGACCGCAACCTCGACATCGACACCATCCTTACCCTGGTGCGACCCTACAACAAGGGCGGATACAGCTTCTCCTTCGTGCTGAACGATTCGCTCGACCTCGACCTCGATGAGCACTATACGCTTACGCTGGAAGAGCTGCGCAGCCGCAAATACGACCCGGCCAATTACAAAGGCCGGAGGAGTGCGGAAGAATATGCCGCAAAGCGCAAAGTGCTGATGCGCGGCAGCTTCCGGCACGAGGACTATGAACTGAAGAACACACTGTTCACGGCCACGGCCGACCGCAAGGAACATGGTCGCGGTACGCCCGTGACCGTCCGCCTGAAAGCCACCGACGAGAATGAGCTTCCGATCGCCGACGCGCGCGTACGGATCACCATCCTGCGCGAAACCTGGAACGGTCCGCAGTTCCATGCTGCAAACGTGTTTGTGCCCGACACGCTCCTGGCCGATGAGCGGCAACTCGGTCCCAAGGGCGAATCGCAGTTCGCGATCCCCGACAGCATCTTCCCGGCAGCGTCGTTTTCCTACTCGGTGGAATGTGCGTTGCTGACCAGCGACAACGAAAGTCGCACGGAAAAGATCTTCTTCCGTTACAAAGGCCAGGGTGTTCCCATGGAATTTCAATGGAAGGCCGACTCACTCTACCTGGATGCGGAACTGGGCTGGCAACGGCCACAGCAGCCCGTACAGCTGTTCGGCATCACCCGGCGTGGCGATACGGTGGAACGGTATGTAAGGCAACTGCCCGTCGTCATTCCGTTCAATCCCTTTGTTGCCCGGTACACGGCGATCAGCGACAGCAGCCAGGCCGAGCACCGCAGCGGGGATGCAGGCATCAGTGCGCGCTCGAAGCGTACGGCCGACTCGGTCTGGATCGAGCTGGAGAACCCGCATCGCCTGCCGGTCTGGTACATGGTTTATGCCGGCAACCGCGTGGTGCGCACGGGACAGGGCAGCAGCTTCTCTTATGCAGCCAGGACCAATACCAACAAGCCCTATTTCCTTTCCCTGCAATACGTAGCGGGTGGCAATGGCGAGAAGCGGTTTTATAATATTCCCTTCTTCTCCAGGCAGCTGCAGGTGAACGTAGAGCAACCGCGCTTTATCTACCCCGGCCAGACTACGGAGATCACTGTAGAAGTGCAGGATCACCGGGGAAGGCCCGTGCCTTCTGCCGACCTCACGGCGTATGCCTTTACCCGCAATTTCACCGATGCGCGTACGGTGCAGGTGCCTTACCTGGGCCGGGGCTTCAAGGGTCTGAAGGGGCGCCGCGGGTATGTACCGGGATCGATGGACCTCACGCGCGCCAATCCCCTCAACTGGGAGCGCTGGAGCCGCGAGATGCATCTCGATACGATCGAATATTTCCGCTTCCTGCACCCTGCGCAACGTTATGAGAGGCGCGAGCCGGCGAAGGACCAGCTTACCCAGGTAGCGCCCTTCGTGGTGGAGAATGGCGCCATCGTACCCATCCAGATGCTGTATATCGACGGTGTGCCGCGCTTCTTCAGCCAAACTGGGGACCTCAAGCGCTACAGCTTCCCGGTATCGTCCGGCTATCGAAACTTCACCATTCGTACGGCCACCAGGAAGATCACGGTGAACAAGGTGTGGATCGAAAAAGGAAGCAAGACCTTCTTCAGTGTGGATGCCTCGAAACCGGGCGATTCGGTACAGTTGGAAAAACAGCCGGCCGTGCTGACGGCATGGGAACAGAATCTCTGGCGACGGTACCTCATCCTCATCGAAAACAATTTTGAAGAAGGGCTGACCTATGTGCGGAAGAACGGGCAGCTGAGTCTGCTACGGCCTTATGATAACTACTACGGCCAACGGCATGTGCTTGCAGGCCCTTTTCCGGAAGGTCCGGCTGAACTGGTGTCCACCAATGGCTTCCGCCAGGATTTCCAGGTGGAGGGCAACAATCGCTACCGCATCGAAGAAGGTTATGTGCGGCAAAAAGAAACGCCTGCCGACTACTGGTTCAATCCTTTCCTCTTCAGCCAGGGCCTGGTTCCCTCCTTTGCCGACCAGGTGCTGACCGAAGCAGAAATCGACAGCCTCTGGCAGGATTACCTGGACCACCGCAGCCTGAATGAAGATCTTTTCACCAATCCTCAACTGAGCGGAAAGAATAACGGGGTGCTGCAGTTTGAGCTGAAGGAAGACACAGTGGACCGGGAGCTGAAAAATGTCTTCCTGCTGAAGGTGGATGATCCCGATTTCCTGCGGGTCTACCGCGGCGGCGCGCGTAACCTGGGCGCGCAGGCACCGGGACGCTACCGCATCTATTTCCTGTTCACCAGGGAACGCTATGCCGTGCAGGACAGCATCCTCGTTCGTCCGAACGGCATCAATTTCTACCGCTTGTCGCTGCGCGCCCGTACGGGCAGGGATAGCTTCTCGGTGCGCATCTCGGAACTCATCAACAAGCGCCTGAAGCGCGACCGGAATGACAACACCCTGCTCGAATTCCTGAAGCCCGATCTCAATACGATCTTCTACAGGGATTCGGAATACAATACCGAGATCAGTGGCGTTATCCGCGATGAGCGTGGCGACCCGATCCCTTTTGCTACGGTGCGGGTAAAAGGAACCAACGTGGCCGTGCGAGCCAGTGGCAGCGGTACCTACCGCATCATGGCGCCCGGTCATGCCCAGCTGGAGATATCGGCCGTTGGCTTTTCCATGCGGGAAGTGGCGGTAAGCAGTGCACAGGGCGGAAGCATCGCCCTTCGTCCCGCGCAGAACGAACTCAGCGAGGTTGTGGTGACGGGTTATGGGGTAACGCGAAAAAAGAAAGAGGTGGCCTATTCCAATTCCGTTATTGAAACCTCGCTGCAGGGCCGTGTTGCCGGCCTCACGATCACGAGCGCTTCGGGCGACCGGGTCCAGATCCGTGGCCTTTCCAGCATCGGGGGCAGCAATAACCCGCTCGTGGTGATCGACGGTGTGGTAGTCCCCCGGGGCGCGCTGGATACACTCGACCCGGCCGCTATCGCTGAAATGCAGGTGCTCGACGCGGCGAAAGCCACGGGCATCTATGGTTCCGATGGTGTCAATGGAGCCATCCTGATCACCACAACAAGGGCCCTGGCCCGGAGCGTCAGCCCCATGGAGCCCGGCGAGGTGGCAGCGGGCAGCATGCGCCGCAATTTCCGCGACGACGCCTACTGGCAGCCCATGCTGCGGACCGACCGGAAAGGGAAAGCACGCTTCACCGTTACCTTCCCCGACGACCTCACCAACTGGCGCAGCTTCGTGCTGGCCATGGGTCCGAAGAAGACCTCGGGCCAGTGGGAAGGGTCGATCCGCGCCTTCCGGCCGCTGGCCGCCAGCCTTCATGTGCCCATGTTCCTTACCGAAGGCGATACGCTCGCCGTCATTGGCAAAACAGTGAACCATATCGGCGACTCGCTGCAGCTGCGCCGGAGCTTTACCGTCAACGGGACAGTGCGCCTCGATAGCCGCATCGCGCTCTCCGCCTCCTGGATCGACACACTGGGCATCCGCGCGTCGGCCGACTCGATGCGGCTAGCTTACGCCATCCAGAAAACATCGGGTTATGCTGATGGCGAAGAGCGCGCGATCCCGGTATACCGAAAAGGCGTGCTCGAAACCTCGGGCTTCTTTCTTTCGCTGGGTGTGGATACCACGGTGGAGATCTCCTTGCCGGCTACCACGGGCAAAGTGCGCCTCCATGCCGAAGCCTCGGCGCTGCCCGTTCTGGAAGATGAGATCGAGCGGGTTCGTACGTACACGTACAACTGCAACGAACAGATGGCTTCGAAGCTCAAGGCGCTGGTGCAGCAGAAAAAACTCGATGCCTATTTCCGGCGCCAGTTCCGGGGCGAGCGCGAGGTCAGTCAGCTGATCGGGCAGCTGCAACGCAACCGCAATGCCGACGGACTCTGGGGCTGGTGGCCCAAAACGCCCACGCAGCTCTGGATCACGCAGCATGTGGCCGAAGCTCTGCTCGCGGCGAAGGCAGAAGGTTTTTCCATCAACCTGGACCTCAACGCCCTGAAAAATGAATTGATCTATGAACTGGAGCGGCCTCGCGGAAGTGAGAAGATCACCGCGCTTCGTCTCCTGCAGCGGATCGACACCACGGCCGATGTGCAACGCTACGCCGACAGCATTGAGCGCCGCGATCCGAAGATGAGCCTTTACGACCGCCTTCGGCTTCTGGAGATCCGGCAGGCGAACGGAACACGGGTGTCGATCGATACCCTGCGGCGCTACCAGAGAGAAACCCTGTTTGGCAACCGCTACTGGGGCGAGGACTCGTTGCGCCTCTTCAATAATTCTATTCAGAACACCCTGATCGCCTACCGCATCCTTCGCGGGTCGAAGGCCGGTGAAGGGGAGCTGGCGCGGGTGCGCAATTACTTCCTGGAAAAACGATCGGCCGAAGGCTGGCGCAACACCTATGAGTCGGCGCTCATTCTCGAGACCATTCTTCCCGACCTCCTGGGCCGCGACAGCACCGTACAACCGCCACGCCTCCACCTGATCGGCAACAGCACGCTGAGCGTAACGAAGTTCCCCTTCGACCTTGAGGCGAATCCCGGCGAATTCACTGCCCTGAGCAAGACCGGTGACCTGCCCGTGTATTTCACGGCCTATGAACAGCATTGGAACCGCGATCCGCAACGGGTGGAGGCTGACTTCCGGGTATCTACACGCTTCGAGCAGGAAGGCGAGGAAGTAACCCGCCTGGCTGGCGGACGTGCCGTGAGCCTGCAAATAAAGGTGGACGTGGCCCACGATGCGGAATATGTGATGATCAACGTGCCCATACCGGCAGGCTGTTCGTACGAAGACAAGAGCCCCGGCTGGGCCAACAACGAAGTGCACCGCGAATACTTCCGCGACCGCACCACCATTTTCTGCGGACGGCTGAACCGGGGGAGCTATGCATTCACGATCCGGCTGATGCCGCGCTATTCGGGACGCTATACGCTCAACCCCGCCCGCGCCGAGCAGATGTACTTCCCCGTGTTTTTCGGAAGGGAAGCGTCGAAGACGGTGGAGGTGAAATGATCAGTATTCTTTCCGGGGCTCGAGCTCGAGCAGGCCGCTGGCTTTCAGCCGGCGGTGCTGCTCATGGGTAAGGTAGATCACCCGCATGCCGTCATTTGGATAGAGCTCGTAGAAGGCGCCTTGCTTATCCTGTTCCTTCATTGCTTTCACGATGAGGTCCCAGAAGCGCGTGTCGAGCCAGTCGTCTTCCTGCGTGAGCCGGGTGCGATAGATCTTTCCGTTGAGCGTGAAGCCGTAGAAAAAATTCTTACCCGTTTTGTAGGTATAGCCATCTACGATGTTCTGCGGACGAAATGCACCCTTGCTCCTTTTTGCGATCTGCTGCGTAAGCTCGCGGTACTGGTGATCACCAACGCCGTATTCAAGATCGATCTCG
>CBHWDR010000220.1:0-5837 GCA_966112575.1 uncultured Chitinophagales bacterium | reverse complement strand
AGGCGATCGTTATCGGAGCAGGCCCGGCCGGTCTGTTCGCCGCCCTACGGCTCATCGAACGCGGCATCCGCCCCATCGTGCTGGAAAGAGGGAAGGACGTGCGCGCGCGGCGCCGCGATCTTGCTGCCATTAATAAAGAAGGCGAGGTCAACCCGGAAAGCAACTATTGCTTCGGCGAGGGCGGCGCCGGCACCTATAGCGACGGCAAGCTCTATACCCGCGCCACCAAGCGGGGCGATGTCTTCCGCATCCTCAGCATCCTGGTGCATTTTGGCGCGGCCGAAAAGATCCTCTACGAAGCCCATCCGCATATCGGCACCAACAAACTGCCGCAGATCATCACCGCCATTCGCGATGCGATCATCGCCGCGGGAGGCGCGGTCGTTTTTGAGAAGAAGGTCACCGGCTTCGAGCTGCACAACAACCGGGTGACCGGTGTGCGCACGGCCGACGGCGAGCGCTTCGACGGGAGTGCCGTGGTCCTGGCCACCGGCCATTCGGCCCGGGATATCTTCGCCCTCCTCCACCAGCAGCAGATACACATAGAGCTGAAGCCTTTTGCCCTGGGCGTGCGCATCGAGCACCCCCAATCGCTGATCGACACCATCCAGTACCACTGCCCTTCGCGCGGCGAGCACCTGCCACCGGCTTCCTACAGCCTCGTACAGCAGGTGGAAGGCAGGGGCGCTTTTTCCTTTTGCATGTGCCCCGGCGGCATCATCGCACCTGCTGCCACGGCCCCCGGCGAGATCGTGGTCAACGGCTGGTCACCCTCGAAACGGAATAATCCCTATGCCAACAGCGGCATCGTGGTGAGCGTGGAAGAACGCGACCTGAAAGCGTTCGGCCAGCACGGCCCCCTGGCCGCGATGGAGTTCCAGCGGTCGGTGGAAGAAAAAGCATTTACCGAAGGCGGCGGACGCCTCGTTGCACCCGCCCAGCGCATGGTCGACTTCACCAGGGGCATTGCTTCGACTACCCTGCCCGACTGCAGCTATCTGCCGGGCATCCAGTCTGTGCCCCTGCAGGCCGTGCTGCCCGCCTTCGTGCACCGTTCCTTGCAGGAGGCGTTTAAAGAATTCGGCCGGAAACTGCGCGGCTACCTGACCAACGAGGCCGTTGTGGTGGCTACGGAATCGCGTACCTCTTCGCCCGTGCGCATCCCCCGCGATTCGGAAAGCCTGCAGCACCCGCAGGTAGCCGGTCTTTATCCCTGCGGCGAAGGAGCGGGTTATGCCGGCGGCATCGTGAGCGCCGCCATGGATGGCGAGCGGATCGCCGACCGGATCGCAGAATGGGTTTAGCCCGTTTGGTCAGGAGCAAGGGGCGTTTGATACCGGGAAAAGGGCACTTGGTCAATAAATCTTCCCGGTGACATATTGCAGCTTATTTTTATTTCCTAAACCGCTGCGCATGTCCTTACTCACACTCGAACACCTGAAGAAATACTACGACGCCCACAAAGCGGTAGATGACATCAGCTTTACCGTGGAACGCGGATCGATCTTCGGACTGCTGGGCCCTAACGGAGCCGGCAAGACCACTCTGATCCGCATGATCACGGGCATCCTCTACCCCGACCAGGGACAGATCCTTTTCGATGGCAAGCCTTTCGACCCCATGAAAGACGTGGAGCGGATCGGCTACATGCCCGAAGAACGGGGCCTCTACAAGAAAATGAAGATCGGCGAGCAGGCCCTCTACCTCGCCCAGCTCAAGGGTCTCGACAAAAACACCGCCATGAAGCTGATCCGCGAATGGTTCGTGAAGCTGGAAATGGAATCCTGGTGGAACAAGAAAGTGGAAGACCTCTCGAAAGGGATGTCGCAAAAGCTCCAGTTTGTGACCACCGTGCTGCATCGCCCGAGCCTGATCATCCTCGACGAGCCGTTCAGCGGCCTGGACCCGGTGAACAGCAACATCATCAAGGAAGAGATCTTCCAGCTCGCCCGCAACGGCGCAACGATCATCTTCTCCACGCACCGCATGGAGCAGGTGGAAGAGATCTGCGACCAGATCGTGCTGGTGAACCAGGGAAAGAAGATCCTTGATGGCACCGTGAAAGAAGTGCGCCAGCAATACAAGAAGAACCTATTTCATATCGGCTTCGCCGACGTGCCCCCGATGGTCAGCAACAACAGCTTTGAAGTGGTGGAGCAACGCGAAGATCATTCCGTGGTGGTTCGCATCGCCGAAGGCGCAACGCCCAACGATGTGCTGCGCTTCTTCCTGCAGACCGATGCCACCATCGTCTCCTTCCACGAGCTCCTGCCTTCGATCAACGACATCTTCATCCAGCTGGTAGAGGGCAAAGGTGCCGCCCGCCAGTTCCAAACCGTCAACGCCTAAACTGCTTCCCATGAACAAGACCTGGCTCATATTCAAACGCGAGTACACCACCCGTGTACGCAAGAAGACCTTCATCCTTTCCACCATCCTCACGCCCCTGCTGTTCGCCGCGCTCATTGCCGTTGTAGTGCTGATCACGGTAAAGAATACCCGCAGCGAGAAAGTGGCCGTGGTGGATCCGCAGAGCATCTTCAAGTCCACCCTGCCCGGGAGCAAGCTAGTCAGCTACGAGTTCCGCAATGACGTGGACACCGGTAATTTCTCCGCCAAAGGCTACTCGGCCCTGCTGCTCGCACCGGGCGCCGGCATCAATAAAAGCAACAACCTCCAGCTCGTAACCGTAAAAAGCCTCAGCCGCTTTGCCAACAGCAAGATCAATAAAGACGTGAGCCGCGCGCTGGAGAACACGATGATCAGCCAGGAGCTGAAGATCGATCCGGCACGCATCGATTCGATCAAGACCCGCGCCGGCGCCATCACCATCGACGCGGTGAAAGTGACCGAGATCGGCAAAGACTCCAAGAATAATTTCGACGTGGCCAGCATGGTGGGCTACATCACGGCCTTCCTTATCTATATCACCATGTTCGTGTACGGCATGATGGTGATGCGGGGCGTGACGGAAGAAAAGACCAACCGCATTTCCGAGGTGATGATCTCCTCGGTGAAGCCCTTCCAGCTGATGATGGGCAAGATCCTTGGCATCGGTGCCGTGGGACTCACGCAGTTCCTTCTCTGGATCGTGCTTCTTGTTTCCTGCACCGCCATTGCCACTTCCTTCATACCGGCTGATGTGCTGGAGCAGGTGAAGAACGCGCAGTCGCAGATGCCGAACAGCAATATCCAGACTTCCGAAGCCATGGAAAGCCTCGCCAAGGGCACCCTGGTGCTGTCAAGCGTCAACTGGCCCCTGGTGATCGGCTGCTTCATCTTTTACTTCATCGGCGGCTTCCTCTTCTATGCAGCGCTCTTCGCCGCCGTGGGCAGCGCGGTGAACGAAGATGCCAACGATGCCCAGAGCCTTACCCTGCCCATCACTCTGCCGATCATCCTCGCCATCATCATCATGATCAACTCGATCAACGACCCGGGATCTTCCCTGGCCACCTGGGCGAGCCTGATCCCCTTCACCTCTCCCATCGTGATGATGTCGCGTGTGCCCTTCGGCGTGCCCGACACGGTTCCCTTCTGGCAGCTCGGCCTCTCGATGGCCCTGCTCATCGGGGGCTTCCTGCTCACCACCTGGCTCAGCGCCAAGATCTACCGCACCGGCATTCTGCTCTATGGCAAGAAGCCGAGCTGGAAAGAGATGATGAAATGGGTGCGGCGATGAGGAGGAGAGGGTAAAGAACAAGGAATAAAGAATGTTGAATAACGAATGTTGAATTTAGAGGGAGCTCTGGCCTTGGCCAGGGCTCTTTTTCATTGGACGATGCGTTGAATTGGGCGGGTGAACCACAGAGTCACGAAGGCAGGGAGCCGCACAGAGGTTTTTTTACTACAGAAGTACTTGCAGGTTTAAAGACCAAGCAAAAGGTTCGAGGTTTGCTTTTCCGCAGGCATCTGTGAACTGAACCAGCGGAAATGCTGTCACCAGGAGCAGGATTTCCGGACGAAGTATTAAGAGCAGTCTTACCCGCGTGAGCCAAGTTACCTAAAGTATCAAGCACAGGCCCCTGCGGTCCCGACGTGTCGGGAGCAAAACTCCTAACCGCAGGCTTACCTGCCTTCCCTCCCCAATTGACGGGCATCAACTCCCGGCTTCCCTGTACCAACTCTTAAACTATTGAACTTTTGAACTATTGAACTCCGCGAGCCTCGCGAACCCGCAAACTTCGCAAACTCGCGAACTCCCCGACCTGTTAAAAACCTCTAAAAAACCCGGCTCCGACGCTCATTTACGAAATCAATCGTACATTTATACGAAACATTTCGTCAACAACTAAAAACCAAGTGTATGAACAGGAACTTCCTCACCCGCAAGCTGCCCCTGGCCCTGTTGGCAACGGGCCTCGTGCTGGGCGCTGCGGCCTGGCAGGGCAGCCCCTCCAAAAACCTTCAGCCTTCGGCCAATCGCACGGACACGATCCCCGACCGGAAAGCCCGCAATATTGATGAAGCCCTTCGCGAACTCGAGCGGGGACGCCGGGAACTGGAGCAGGGCATGAAGCAGCACGACTGGGATAAGATCCAGGTCGATATCGATAATGCGATGAAGAGCATCGATACCAAAAAGATCCAGGCAGAGATGGAGCGGGCCATGAAAGAAATGGATATGGCCGCCGTGCAGAAGCAGGTTTCCGAAGCCATGAAACAGCTCGATACCGAGAAAATGAAGGCTGATATCGAAAAAGCCATGGCCTCGATCGATAAGGATAAAATGCGCGCCGACCTCGAGAAGGCGATGAAGGAGATCGACGCCGAAAAGATCCGCGCCCAGGTGGAAGCCAGCCTCTCCAAGATCGACCGGCAGAAGATCGAGCAGGAGCTGCAGAAAGTGAAGGAGATCGATATGAGCAAGCTGCGCGACGAGATGCGCGACCTGCGTCCGCAGATCGAAAAAGCCATGGCCGAAGCAGGTGAGAGCCTCGAAAAAGCCAAGGCAGAACTGACCAACTACAAAACCCTGATCGATGGCCTCGATAAAGAAGGCCTGATCAAAAAAGAAGGCAGCTTCACCATTCAGTACAAAGCCGGCAAACTGCTCATCGATGGCAAGGAACAGCCGGCCAGCCTCGTGAAAAAATATCCCTTCCTCGAAAGCCAGCGTGACTTCACGATCAAACAGGACAAAGACGACTTCAACATCAACAAAGACTGATTTGCCCGACTATTGACCGCCCCGCTCCAACCCTGGAACGGGGCTTTTTATTTACTTCATATACACTCAATACCACTAATACCCAATACCTAATACCTTATTACCTCAATACCCATTACCTTAATACCCACTACCTTATCACCTAACCATGCCCCACACCATGTACTTCCTCGCCCTCGTGCTCCCGAAAGAGCTGGACGAACAGATCCTGCTCCTGAAAAAGGACATGCAGGCACGGTATGGTTGCCGGGTGGGACTGAAATCGCCGGCCCACATCACCCTCCTCCCACCTTATTGGATGGGGCCGGAAAGAGAAGATGAACTCATTCGGGTGCTGGAGTCGATAGATAAAGGCCTGCCCTTCCCGGTGCGTACGGCAGGATTTTCAGCCTTTCGGCCGAGGACCATATTCATTGCGGTGGAAGAGAACGATGAACTATCCGGATTAAAGAAGCGGCTCGATCGGCATTTCCCCTCACACAACGAATTTGGCGTGAAGGTCGATCACCGGCCCTTCCACCCCCACATCACCATTGCCACCCGCGACATCAGCAAGGCGCAGTTCCTGGAAGCCTGGCCCGGCTTCGAGCATCGGCCCTTCCAGGCCGAATGGATCGCTGACCGCATCTCCCTGCTCCGCCATAATGGCCATACCTGGGACGTCATC
>CBHWDR010000219.1:0-5862 GCA_966112575.1 uncultured Chitinophagales bacterium | reverse complement strand
CAATCGCAATAGCCAGGTATCGGGGGTGATCGAAGGATCCATGCCCCGCCAGTTCCTGCCTCCGGGAGCCTCGATCAGCAGGGAGGGCGTTCGTGCCCTCGTGGCTCCTTTCCAGACCCCCAATTTTGCCCAGGCTCCCTGGATGGACCTGAAAGGGGAGGGGAACTACAAGGTGCGGTATAAGAAGCTGGAATACAGTGAGCTGAATTCGCCCCTCCGTTTGCGTTGCTATCTGACCTTCCGCCTCACCGACCAGCCCGGCTCGGAGTTCCGGGTGGATCATAATTTCTATGTCAGCGAAGCCTGGTTCTCGGCAACGGGCCCCGGAATGCTGCCGCTGAAGGTGCAAAACAGGGCTGACCAGTTCTATTTTCACTGACAAAACCCGCCTTTGGCCCTTCCTTCACAAAATTTCTTTCCTAATTTTTTGTCAGTTTGTGGCACGGGCCTATCTTTGCGCTCCCAAATCCTAAGCTCTGGCGAGGGAAGAAAAAATGGGGAAGGGACGTATGTCACAAAGAATCAGAATCAAATTACAGTCTTACGACCACAACCTGGTGGATAAGTCAGCCGAGAAAATTGTGAAGACCGTACGCAGCACCGGAGCCGTTGTAACGGGTCCAATTCCTCTGCCTACGCGCAAGAAGATCTTTACCGTACTGCGTTCCCCGCACGTGAACAAGAAGAGCCGTGAGCAGTTCCAGCTTGCTACGCACAAGCGTCTGCTGGATATCTACACGTCTTCTTCGCGTACCGTGGATGCGCTGTCGAAGCTCGACCTTCCCTCCGGTGTTGAGGTGGAGATCAAGGCATGACGGTAGCCGGATAAAGGAAGGGCCGCGGATCGCGGTTCTGCCACAAACAGTTCTTATCTAGTAATGCTCATCTCTCAATCTACCCGCCGGATGGCGGTGACGAAAAAAGAGCTCTGAAATAAAGAAACTGCAGAAAAGGAGCGGCCGCCTTCAGGGTGCGCCGAAAAACCCGGAATCTGCGATTACATATAAACAAGCCCTTCGAGGTTTGTTTGTCACCGGTACTTCTGTCATCCACCGTAGCCCTCGCGAAGGTGGACATCCTAGAAAGGATACCGAAGCTTCATCGTGCCAAAGGGCACACCTACGCTGAAGCTTCGGCGCGTAAAAGAAAAGGTCGGTTGATGAACCAGGATTGAATCCCGATACCCAATCGGGATGTCTTGCAAGACCTTGCGGGGTACAAACCGTAAGAAATGAAAGGAATCATTGGTAAGAAAATTGGGATGACCAGTGTCTTCGACGCGAGCGGCAAGCAAACAGCCTGCACGATCATCGAAGCTGGTCCCTGTGTTGTAACACAGGTCAAAACGGAAGCCACCGACGGCTACAACGCGCTCCAGGTCGCATACGGCGACAAAAAAGAAAAGCACACGAACGCTTCTGAAAAGAATCACTTCGCTAAGGCCAACACTGCGGCCAAAAAGTGTGTGAAAGAATTCCGCAACTATTTCGAGGAAAAGAATATTGGTGACACCATCACTGCCGAGATCTTCGCCGAAGGCGAGAAGGTGGACGTAGTGGGCACGACCAAGGGCAAAGGCTTCCAGGGCGTTGTTAAGCGTCATGGATTTGCCGGTGTGGGTGAAGCTTCCCACGGCCAGCACGACCGCCAGCGCGCCCCGGGTTCGATCGGTAACTCATCTTTCGCTGCCCGCGTTATGAAGGGTATGCGCATGGCCGGCCGCATGGGCAACGACCGTGTGAAGGTGAAAGGCCTCAAGATCGTGAAAGTGTTCCCTGACAAGAACTACATCCTTGTCAGCGGCTCCGTTCCGGGTCACAATGGTTCCATCGTTTTAATCCAGAAGTAGTAACACGCCACCGGCGTGTGGCTTAAAAAAAGAAGCAAATGCAAGTCAACGTATTGAATATTCAGGGCAAGGAAACCGGTCGCACGATTGAACTTCCGGAAGAGATCTTCGGTATCGAGCCGAACAACCATGCCATCTATCTCGCTGTGAAGCAGTTCCTGGCTGCGCAGCGTCAGGGTACGCACAAGGTGAAGACCCGTGCCGAGGTTCAGGGTGCCAGCCGCAAGCTGCACCGCCAGAAAGGTACCGGCGGATCCCGTAAGGGCAACATCCGTAACCCCCTTTACAAAGGTGGTGGTACGATCTTCGGCCCCAAGCCCCACAAATATGATATCAAGCTGAACCGCAAGGTGAAAGACCTGGCGAAGATGTCGGCACTCGCCCATAAGGCCAAGTCGAACAACATCGTTGTTGTGGAAGACCTGAACCTGGATGTTCCGAAGACCAAGACCTTCATGAACATGCTGAAGAGCCTGAACGTAAGCGAGAAGAAGCTCATGTTCGTGGTTCCCGAGTACAACGATAACGTCTATGTTTCTTCGCGCAACGTGCCTTCGGTACTGACGGCCCTGATGAGCGATGTGAACACCTACGACATCATGAACTCGGAGGTGCTGGTATTCACGGAGAGCGCTGCGAAGATCTTCGCCGACTCTGAAGAGGAGACCGCAGCCTGATCCTTCGAAAGGCTCAGGAGCACAGACTCCGGAGCATAACCCGCAAGGGCTCAGGGTGAACGAGCCTCATTAAACAACGATACAAACAAATTCAGATGAAACTTTCTGAAGTACTGATAAAGCCGATTTTGACCGAGAAAGCCAACGCCCAGCAGGAGAAACTGCGCCGGTATGCTTTCAAGGTTGCCCGTAAGGCCAACAAGCTGGAGATCAAGAAGGCTGTTGAAGAGTTTTACGGCGTGAATGTAGTGGACGTGAACACTGCTGTTGTTCCCGGAAAGAACAAGACCCGTTATACCAAGAAGGGTTTCGTTCAGGGTCAGAAGCCTGCTTACAAGAAGGCGCTGGTAACAGTAGCTGAAGGCGAGAACATCGACCTGTACGCCGCTATCTAATTTAACTAACACAGAATGGTCGGCAAGACCGCAAAAATTGCAACAAGAACATGGCAGTAAAAAAGTTCAAACCAATCACAGCCGGTACCCGTTGGAGAATCGGCAACGCATACGCTGAGATCACTACCAACGTACCGGAGAAGACCCTCCTCGAAGTGAAGAAGGGTACCGGTGGCCGTAACTCCTCTGGCCGTCGCGCCATGCGTTACATCGGTGGCGGTAACAAGAACATGTACCGTGTCGTTGACTTCAAGCGCAACAAGAAAGAGATCCCTGCTAAGGTGGCTTCGATCGAATATGATCCGAACCGCACGGCATTCATCGCCCTCCTCAACTATGTTGATGGTGAGAAGCGTTATATCATCGCTCCCCAGGGCCTGACCGTGGGTATGACCGTGATCGCCGGCGACGCCGTTGCTCCTGAACTGGGCAATGCGCTGATGCTGAAAAATATGCCGCTTGGTACCACGGTGCACAACATCGAGATGCAGCCTGGCCAGGGTGGCAAGATCGCCCGTTCGGCTGGTGCTTCCGCACAGCTTTCGAACAAGGAAGAAAAATATGCCGTACTGAAAATGCCGAGCGGTGAACTCCGTAAGGTACTGATCAACTGTTACGCTACTGTAGGTGTGGCTTCGAACTCCGACCACAGCCTGGAGAGCATGGGTAAGGCCGGCCGCAACCGCTGGAAAGGCATCAAGCCCCGCAACCGTGGCGTAGCGATGAACCCTGTCGATCACCCGATGGGTGGTGGTGAAGGTCGCGCTTCGGGTGGACACCCGCGCAGCCGCACCGGCAAATACGCTAAGGGTGAGAAGACCCGTACACGCGGCAAGGGCAGCGACAAGCTGATCATCCAGCGCAAGGACGGCAAGAAGCTCGCCAAGTAATCAGTAACCAGTAATCAGACATCAGTAAATCAGAAATAACAAAACATGGCTCGTTCAATCAAAAAAGGTCCTTACGTAGCGGCTCACCTCGAAGACAAAGTGGTTGCTATCAATGAAGGCAAAGGCAAGAAAGGGGTGATCAAAACTTGGAGCCGTCGTTCGACCATCACGCCCGATTTTGTTGGACACACGTTCGCGGTACACAACGGGAACAAATTCATCCCGGTTTACGTTACCGAGTTCATGGTGGGACACAAGCTGGGCGAATTCGCACCGACCCGCAACTTCAAAGGACACTCAAGCAAAAAAGGATAACATAAGGATAAGGTCAGGGCTGAGGCACAGGGATTACCTGTCTCAACCTAAGCCTCAGCCTCAAACTCTATTACAATGGAAGCAGTAGCAAAACTGAAAAACTACCCGACATCACCGCGCAAGATGCGCTTACTGGCGGATCTGATCCGTGGCATGCAAGTAGAAAAGGCGCTGGCAGTGCTGGAGCACAACCCCAAGCACCCTGCTGTGCCGATGCGCAAGCTGGTGTTGAGTGCCATCAGCAACTGGAAGCAGAAGAATGAAGGTGGTGATGAAGGCCAGTTGTTCGTGAAGACCATCTTCGTTGATGGTGCACGTACCCTGAAGCGTATGCGTCCGGCTCCCCAGGGCCGCGGCTACCGCGTACGCAAGCGCAGCAATCACGTGACCGTAATTGTAGACGCCAAAGCATAATTTAATAATTCAACGTATTAACCGATAAACATGGGTCAAAAAGCAAATCCTATTGGTAACCGCTTAGGTATCATCCGTGGATGGGAATCTAACTGGTACGGTAATAAAAAAGACTTCGCTCAGAAACTGATCGAGGACAACAAGATCCGCACGTATCTGAATGCCCGTATCAACAAGGGCGGCATTTCGAAGATCGTGATCGAGCGCACGCTCGGCAAGCTGATCATCACCATTCATACCTCCAAGCCCGGTATCATCATCGGCAAGGGCGGTAATGAGGTGGATCGCATCAAGGAAGAGCTGAAGAAGCTGACCGGCAAGGAAGACGTGCAGATCAACATCCTGGAGATCCGCCGCCCCGAGCTGGACGCGATGATCGTTGGCGACACCATCGCCCGTCAGATCGAAAACCGTATCAACTTCAAGCGTGCTACCAAGATGGCGATCGCTTCTGCCCTGCGCATGGGTGCTGAAGGTATCAAGGTAAAACTCAGCGGTCGTCTGGGTGGCGCCGAGATCGCCCGCAGCGAAGAGTTCAAGCAAGGCCGTACGCCCCTGCATACCTTCCGCATGGATATCGACTATGCCAACGTGTTCGCACAGACCGTTTACGGCAAGATCGGTATCAAGGTATGGATCTGTAAGGGTGAAGTACTGCAGAAGCGCGACCTCAACCCCAACTTCGTTGGCGGCAACAGCGGCGTATCCGATCGTCGTGAGCGTCGTGACGAGCGTGGCGGCGGCGGTGGCTTCCGTGGCGGTGATCGCCGTCAGGGTGGCGGTGGCGGCGGACGCGACATGAACCGCGGTGGCGGCGGTCGCGGACAGCGCAACTAATTAATTAAACGAGTTCTATTCATAACTATATCGGTTCAGCAGCGACGGAAGTCGAACCTTGAACCTCAAACATCGAACGAATATGTTACAGCCGAAAAGAACAAAGCATCGTAAAGTGCAGAAAGGCCGCATGAAGGGTGATGCCAAGCGTGGTACCACCATCTCCTTTGGTTCCTATGCGCTGAAAGCTTTGGAAAGCCATTGGATCACCGATCGCCAGATCGAAGCCGCCCGTCAGGCCCTGACGCGTCATATGAAGCGTGAAGGTAACGTGTGGATCCGCATTTTCCCCGACAAGCCGATCACCAACAAGCCTGCAGAGGTACGTATGGGTAAGGGTAAAGGTAACCTGGAATACTGGGCTGCCGTTGTGAAGCCAGGCCGCATCATCTTCGAGATCGACGGTGTAACGGAAGAAGTAGCGAAAGGCGCACTTGACCTGGCTTCAGGCAAGCTGCCGATCGCGACCAAATTCATCAAGCGTC
>CBHWDR010000218.1:0-5888 GCA_966112575.1 uncultured Chitinophagales bacterium | reverse complement strand
CATTACCTGGCTGTAAAACACGACCGCTTGCCCTTTTACATCCGGGTGGTGCGAAGTGTGTTAAGAGGCTAAGAGAGGGCTAAGTGTAAAAAGAGTAAGGAGCAGGCTGTAGACAACTCGCTCCTTTTACTAAACAATCCTTTTATATAAATTATTATAACATAGTATAGCGATATAGATGCTCCCGGTCGGCAATTAGACTGTTCCTCTTTTCCCTCCTTTACCTCTTAGCCCCTCCTAGCCTTCTATTTCATTCACCTGTAACAACGCGCCCGCGATGAGCAGGTCCACCGGGCGGGTGATCTTTATATTGTCTTCTTCTCCTTCTACGAGGGAGATCTTGAGGCCGAACTGTTCCACCACGGTTGCTTCGTCGGTGAACTTTTCTTTATAATCGATCTCGAAGGCGGGGAGCAGGATCTTCGAATGAAAGGTCTGGGGCGTTTGCACCAGGGCGATACGGTCGCGATCGATCACTTCATTGTCATTCTCCTCTTCGTTGAGCAAACGCACGCTGTCTTTGGAGATGACTACCGGTACCGCGCTGCCCATGTACACAGCGTTCTCAAAGCAGCGGTGGATGAGGTCTGTGCTGACCAGACAGCGAACGGCATCGTGCACGAACACGATCGACTCCTCACGCACAAGCTTAAGACCATTCTTGACGGAATGGAAGCGGGTTTCTCCACCGAAGGTCACCTGGATCCGGCTGTAGTCGAAGAATGCATCGATGATCTCCTTACCCATGTTGGCATATTCCTCCGGAAGCACCAGGATGATATCAAGGTCTTCATAGGCTTCCAAAAAGGTCTTGAGGGTATAATAGAGCACAGGCTTATCGTGCAGCAAGAGGAATTGCTTCGGGATGGCGCGGCCCATCCGGGTTCCGGTGCCTCCGGCCACAATGATGGCATACTTCTTCATAACAGGAATCTTTACGTGGTACAGGGTAGTAATCCGGCGACGAAAATATCCATTTTGGCGGTGCCAGCGGGTAGAATTTTGTGGTATCGATCACCACCTGCGGCCTCAAGCAAGCAGGCGCTCGCATTCGTGAAGCAGCCGCTGCTGGTCGATGGCCACGGTGCCTACTTCCTCACAGACGAGGCCACCTGCTATATTGGCGATCTCCGCCATCAGCTTCAGGTCGCCGGAGGCCGCCAGCACTAATGCGGCCGTAGCGATCACCGTATCACCCGCACCTGATACGTCGGCAATACTGCGCAGGTGCGCAGGGATGATATTGCCGTCATCACCACTCTGGTAGAAGGCCCCTTTCTCCGATAAGGTGATGAACGAAATGCGGTGATGCAGGAGTTGAGAGAGCTCGGCATGGATGGCCTTCATCAGTCCGGGTGTTACCTCGGTCGGAAGCATGTTGAGCGCTTCTTTCACTTCCTTGAGGTTGGGCTTGAACAGGTCGACCTGCTTATACGTGAAGAAGTTTTTCCGCTTGGGATCTACGGCGGTGAGGATGCCCTTCTCGCGGCAGACCGAGATCACCACACGGATCACGGCTTCCGTAAGCACTCCTTTATTGTAATCTTCGAGGATCACGATCTGCGGCTTCACTTCCTCCACGAACCGCTCGAATGCGTCGATCAACCCGGCCTCATCCTCCCGGTCGAGGTCATTGGTGATCTCGGCGTCGAGGCGCATCATATGCTGGTTGCGGCTGATGATCCGCGTTTTATTGGTGGTGATGCGTTTCGGGCTCTGCCGGCAGTAGGTACATGGGATGCCCTGCACATCAAATAGCCTGAACAGCTTCTCCGCTGCACTGTCCTTTCCCGTAACCGAGAGTACGAAGGGCTGGGCGCCCAGCGAACGCAGGTTCAACGCCACGTTTCCGGCACCGCCGATCCGCTGTTCCTCATGATGCAAAGAAACAATGGGCACGGGCGCTTCGGGCGAGATGCGTTCTACCTGTCCCCAGACATAGGTATCAAGCATCACGTCACCGATCACCCCTACACGGATGTCTTTGAAGCGGTTAAAGAGTTCCTGGATCTGCATGCATTAGTTGCCCTTGTTCTGGCGCGCCAAAGCAACGAAATAAATAGGAATTCCGAGGAGCACAATGCCAAGACCATAGAGCGCATACTTTGGATCGGCCGAAACGAGCGCTACGCAGAAGGCAATGGCCAGAAGGATGTAGATGATCGGAAGCACCGGGTAGCCCACCGCCTTGTAGGGACGTGGCAGGTCGGGGCGCTTGCGGCGCAGCACGAAGATGCCATAGATCGTGAGAGCGTAGAAGATCACCACCACGAAGGAGATCATCGTCAGCAGGTCGCCGTACTTGCCACTGAGGCAAAGGATGCTGGCCACCACACACTGGATCCAGAGCGCATATTCCGGAACGGCGTGCTTGTTAAGCGTACCGGTTTTCTTGAAGAACAATCCGTCCTTCGCCATCGTGTAGTACACCCGTGCACCGGCGAGAATGAGCCCGTTATTGCATCCGAACGTAGAGATCATGATCAGCACGGCGATCACGTAGGGGCCGACCCGTGTTCCCAGGAACTGTTCCGCTGCCACTACGGCCACGCGGTCGTTTTTGGCGAAGGCAATGCCATCCAGAGGGAGCACATAGAGGTACATCAGGTTGGCCGACACGTAGATCAGGGTAACGATCAGGGTGCCCAGGAAGAGGCTGAGGCCGATATTGCGTTGCGGGTTCTTGACTTCACCTGCAATGAAGGTCACGTTGTTCCAGGCATCCGAAGAGAAGATGGAGCCCGTCATCGATGCGGCAATAGCTCCTACCAGCAGGAGGCCCGATATTGATTTCCAGGTAGTAGGCTGCAGGGTATCGCCTACGGTCTGTCCCAGGTCCTGCACCGAGTTTAGTCCCGTGGACCAATTGGCGCTCCAGTTATTGTTTTTCGTGAGCACGAAACCAAGGATGATCAGGCCGAAAAGTGCGATCAGCTTGGTGGTCGTGAACGTGGTCTGGATGATCTTCCCGCCCTTTACGCCTTTCGTATTGGTATAGGTAAGAAAGACGATGGTGGCTATCGCCAGCAGCTGCGCGGCGCTGACCTTGACAAAGCCCAGGTCGGCAAGGACCACGCTCTCGCCTACCTGTGGGATCAGGTAGGAAGTGAAGCGGCTGAAAGCAACGCCCACGGCGGCAATGGTGGCGGTCTGGATCACGGCGAAGAAGCTCCATCCGTAGAGGAAACCTGCCAATGGATTGAAGGCCTCACGGAGATAGACATACTGCCCACCGGCCTTGGGGAACATGCTGCTCAGCTCCCCGTAGCTCAGGGCCGCAGTGATGGTCATGAAGCCCGTGATCAGCCAGACCAGGATCAGCCATCCGGCCGAACCGACGTGGCGGGTAATATCAGAGCTAACGATGAAGATACCCGAGCCGATCATCGAACCGGCCACGATCATCGTAGCATCGACGAGCCCAAGGGAACGTTTAAAGGAAGAATCCTCTTCCACCGATTGCTGGGGCGTAAGAACCTTTTCAGACATGCAAGCCTATTTGGTTCCAATATACGAACGCTGATTAAATGATTACAGTGATTTCGCAGATGTGAGAAAGAACACGGATTTGAGGAATCAAACGAATGCACAGAAATGAACGCAGATTGTTATGGTCTATATGATTATTAAGATGAGGTATATTGTCTTCTTTCAAAGATCGAATTTGAGTGGGGCTAATCCTGCCATTCTGAAACGATCTGCGTTCATCTTAAAAATCATAAAAATCAGCGTTCCTCCGTTAAAAAAGAGGCCCCGCTGATGCGGAGCCCTTATTCGTGTAATTCGCTTGAATCGTGTCATTTCTTCTTGGCATACATCGCGTTCAGTCCCTTGATCAGGTCTGTGGTGATGTTGCAGGTAGAGTCGCGGTAGTAGATGAGCGAAGGCTCGTACATCACGATCAGTTTGTAGTTCTTGTCCTTGTTGTACTCTTTCAGGTAGGCTTCGATCTTGGACCGCAGATCGCTCTGGCGGCGGGCCGACTCTTCCTGGAGCTTCTGGTCCATCTCGTTCATCTGGTTCTGAATATCGCTCTGCAGCTTCTGTACCTCACGGGAAGCGATCTCGGATTCTACCTGTGACATTTCGCGGGGATAGCTGGCCATTTTGTTCTGGTACATCTGGCGGAGCCGCATCTTCTCGCGGGTATTGCTTTCCTCGCGCTGGTTCAGCTCATTCTTGTATTCTTTGAACAGGTCGAAATGATTCTCCAGCGAGTCCCACTCGAAATAGGCAAAATGAAAATCGCCATCTGCCTGACGCGTGTCCTGAACGCCCTGCACTTTCGGCTTTACTTCCTTGTTTGAGGAAAAGTGAAGGAAGAAAAGTACACCCACCAGCACCAGCAGCACAATGTTCAGAACGAGCCCCGAATTTTTCATGAAAATGAGTTTTTACAAAATAAAGATTGACGCGGGGCAAAATAAAGGAAATACAGGCATTTTGAGAACACATTAACGAACCCAGGGAGAGAAAGAACACGGATTAAATAAATACAACGGATTTACGCAAATCATTTCTTCGACAATCCTTTCAAAGATTCGTTCCCATCCGTTAAATCCTTTCATTTCCGCGCTTTTTCTCTCATCTGCGCAATCCTTTTAATCCCAAAAATCCGTGATCAAAAAAAGATCCCGGCATAAAGCCGGGATCGTATTCTTAATTCGTCTGAATCGTCTTATTCTTCCTCGTCGAACAGCATGGCTTCGCGCGTGGTCTGGAGCAGTTCGTATTCTTCCTTGCTGCCTACCACCATGTTCTCGAATTCGCGCAGACCGGTACCGGCCGGGATGAGGTGACCGGTGATCACGTTCTCCTTCAGGCCGAGCATGTCGTCGGTCTTGCCCTGGATCGCTGCCGAAGAAAGCACTTTCGTGGTTTCCTGGAACGAAGCCGCCGAGATCCAGCTCTGTACACCCAGCGAAGCCTTCGTGATACCGAGCAGGGTCGGAGCCGAAGTAGCGGGTTGCGCATCGCGGTATTCGACCAGCTTCTTGTCGGAACGACGCAGGATCGAGTTCTCCTCGCGCAGTTCGCGCAGGCTTACGATCTGGCCAGGACGCATCTTGGTCGATTCGCCGGCCTCGGTCACCACCTTCTTGTCGAAGATGAAATCGTTCTCCTCGAGGAATTCGAACTTGTCGGTCAGGTCTTCCTCAAGGAAGCGGGTATCACCCGGATCCACGATCGAAACCTTGCGCATCATCTGGCGTACGATCACTTCAATGTGCTTGTCGTTGATCCGCACACCCTGGAGACGATACACTTCCTGGATCTCATTCACCACGTACTGCTGTACGGCGAAGGGGCCCTGGATCGCAAGGATATCCTGCGGGGAGATCTGTCCGTCCGACATCGGCGAACCGGCTTTCACGAAGTCGCCGTCCTGCGCCAGGATCTGGCGAGTCAGCGGAACGAGGTACTTCTTCGTGATACCATCTTTCGCCTCGATGATGATCTCGCGGTTGCCACGCTTCACAGCACCCATGGTCACCACACCGTCGATCTCGGATACGATAGCCGGGTTCGAAGGATTACGGGCTTCAAAGAGTTCCGTTACTCGGGGCAGACCACCGGTGATATCGCGGAGCTTGCCGAGGATACGCGGGATCTTCACGATCACGGTACCGGCTTTCACTTCCTCGCCATCTTCGGGGCTGATATGAGAACCTGTAGGCAGGTTGTACGATTTGTTTTCTTTTCCGGAGACAACGATCGAAGGGATCTTGGTCTTGTCCTTCGTCTCGATCACCACTTTCTCGCGGTGGCCGGTCTGTTCGTCGGCCTCTTCGCGGTAGGTGATGCCCTCGATCACGTTCTCGAACTTCACCGTACCGTTGATCTCGGCGATGATAACGTTGTTGAACGGATCCCAGGTACAGATCACA
>CBHWDR010000217.1:0-5899 GCA_966112575.1 uncultured Chitinophagales bacterium | reverse complement strand
AAAAAGCGGAGCCCCACACACAACAACTCGTCGTATTCCTTCATCACCAACCACAGGTACGGCTGCTCAACGAACGACGTTTATTTAAGATTTTGGGATTGTTGGATTTTGAGATCGGGTGATGTACTACAGATATCAAGGACTCACCCGAACCATTTTCACGGATCAGCCATAGCCGTTAGCACTCATCATTCATTACTTCTTACTCATCCTCACTCATCACTGATCATTCATTACTGATCACCAAACGGTACCGCTTCGCCTGCTCCCGGATGATCTTCTCCACCTCCGACTCCAGGGTGGGAGTATTGCCGGCGGCTACATTGCGCTTGCGGGCTTCCGTTAGAAAATTATTCCGCTGCACATTCACGTTCTCGATCTCTTTCTGCACGCGGTCCCGCTCGGCCGACTTGTCACGGATCAGCTGCGCCACTTCTGAACGCGGCTTATTTTGCAGCACCTCCGGCAGATCTTCTTTTCTGACCTTGTAGGCAAAACTGGTATCGCGCTGCTGCGCATCCACCAGGTCCCAGCTGTCGTTGCGGTACAGGTCTTTCTTGCCCTTCACGGCCACGCGCTTCGATATGGCGGCATAACCCAGGCTGGTATTGGCCTTGTCCATCTCCGCCTGCCGGGCCACATTGGCGTAGCCCATGGCGCCATAGCCGATATAGGTTCCATTCAGCTTTTCGTTGAGCACCATCAGCGTGCTGTCGTAAGGGGTGGGGATGTCTTCCACACGGGCATCAGGGTTGATATTGGTGAAGCTGCCCTGTCCGCATTCGGCGCCCAGGTTCCAATGCTCGGCAATACCCTGCTGGCGGCTGCCGCAATAGATGGTGTTCACGATCACGCCCTTATCCTTGGCAGCGGAACAGGCCTTGGTATAATGAAGCTTGCCCTGGAGAAAATCTTCGTTGCCCGAGATGAAGATCACTTTGTAACTATTGGTATCCCGGTCCCACTTCAATTCATCAAGCGAGGTAAAGATCACCTGTCCGCAGTATTCATCACCGCCATTGGTGTTGAGGGAAAAAAGTTTTTTCGATACCTCATCGAGGTCGTTGGTAAAGGGCAGGATCTGCTTCACGTAGCCCCTGGCGGCGTCGTTGTTCGTGCGTCCGTATTCGTATAGCGCGATCTCGATCTGCGGCACCTGGCCGTCGCATTTCGCGCGGCCCATCACGCTGACCATGTTCCAGAGCTGAGCCTTGGCCTGTTCGATCAGCCCGTCCATGCTGTTGCTCACATCGAGCAGGATGGCCGCCTGGATCTTCGGCGCCGGAGCGGTTGTGATATGGCTTGGAACAGCAGCGGTGCGCATCGTGGGTTCATGCTGGCTCCAGCCAAGGGTGGCGGCGAAGAGCAGGGTGGCTGCGACAGGGGTAGGTAAACTCATAAGGGGCAGTTTGTGGTAGGATGTGCCGGCACATCGTTTTACATAAACGAGTAAAAGAAAGGCGCTGGTATTTAGATAATGTTAACATTGGCGACCTGCTAGGTCGGGTGGAACCTGCTAGGTTAGGGGCAACCTGCTAGGTCGGGGCAACCTGCTAGGTCGGGCCAACCTGCTAGCTCCCCGTTTTTTGGTAGGTTCGCCCCATGAGCGCTACCGCCATCCTCCAGGAGCTCCGCCAGATGGGCAGCCCCGCCGACGCCGCCGGCATGAAACGATTCGCCATCGGCTCCGGCGAAGTACTCGGCATAAAGATCCCCAAGCTCCGCGCGCTCGCCAAAGCGATCGGTAAAGACGCAGCCCTCGCCCGCGAGCTCTGGTCCACCAACGTCCACGAGGCCCGCCTCCTCGCCATCTTCCTGCTCGATGGCCGGCAGGCAGACGAATTCCTGATAGAATCCTGGCTCCACGACCTTGCCTCTTGGGATACCTGCGACCAGCTCTGCACCGCCCTCGCCGCCTGGCCCAAAGCCTTTCACAAAGCCATCGAATGGAGCCACCACCGCGAAGAGTTCCGCAAACGGGCCGGCTTCTCGCTGATGGCCGTTCTTGCCGTGCATGCTAAAATAGAGCCCGACAGCTCCTTCCTGCCCTTCCTCGAACGCATCGAGGCCGAGGCACACGACGACCGCAATTTTGTAAAGAAAGCCGTAAACTGGGCGCTCCGACAGATCGGCAAACGGAGCGACCGGCTGCACCCCGAGGCAATAGCTGCCGCCCAACGGATCGCCGGCCAGGGCAGCCGGTCCGTGCGCTGGATCGCTGCAGACGCCCTGCGGGAATTAGCGGCGCCGCGCCGCCGCCAGGCCAAGCGCAAGTCCGGCGAGTAGGGCCATCCCCAGCTGCTGCTTCCACTTAGGCCGCACGAGCTGCACCCGCCATCCGCCATCGATACCCCGGCCATATTCCACCGGCGCCAGCACGTTGCCCGACGTCCGGGCAATGCCATCGGCCTGCCCCAGGTAAGCCCGGATCGTGGCCGCCGTGGTATTGCGGCTCATCGTGGGAAAGAGTGCATGCGACAGTTTCAAGAGCGTAGCCGAAGCATCAGTAAACGATGGCCGGGGCCTGCTGATCATCCCTGTCACCGCCCTGGCTACCATTCGCGGGTCATGGATCGGGGGCGCCGGCTTCAGCACTTTGCCCGTATAATTGGCCGCATGTTGAATGCCCGGCGTATCGAGAAAGCCGGGATAGAGATCGCAAACATGTATATGTCGGTAGGGACGCAACTCACCCTTGAGCGATTCGGAAAAGCCCCGCAGCCCGAACTTGGAAGCCGAATAAGCCGCTGCATACGGCGTGGGAAACCAGCCACCCACGGAAATATTGTTGATAAGGATCCCGCGCTCTTGCGCTTTGAAGTAAGGCAGCACGGCATGTGCGCCGTTCATGTAGCCGATCAGGTTGGTGCGGATGACATCCGCGTTGACCTCGGCAGGCACCTCATCCAGCGCACCTGCTGCCAGCACCCCGGCATTGTTGATCCACACATCGATGCCCCCGCTGAAATGATAGGCAGCCTTCGCCAGGTCATGCACTTCATCAGCATGACGCGTATCCGTTGGTACCGCGATGGCTACCGCACCCAGCTCGGTGCATTCCCGGACCACTTCTTCCAATGCTTCCTTTCGCCTGGCCGCCAGCACCAGCCTGGCTCCATGCAGGGCCAGCTCCACGGCAATGGCTCTTCCGGCACCACTGGAGGCGCCGGTAATGACGATCGTTCGTCCTTCGATCTTAGGATTGCGTTTCATGAACTCCGCTTTGCGGAAACTGCACAACTTTCATTCCCGCGTGAGCAGGTCGATCATGGCCTCGTTCTCCTGGATCCGTGCATGATCAAGCGGGGTTTTGCCGCGGCTGTCGGACAACTGCCGGTCTGCGCCCCGTTGCAGGAGGAGCGCTGCAATGGCCAGCTGACCGAAGGTGGCAGCGAAGGTTAATGCAGGAGCTCCCTGGGTATTGCGGGCATTGACATCGGCACCGCTTTCCAATAGCACTTCGGCCACGTTGCGAAAGCCTTTAAAACAGGCGCCCATCAGCGCCGTATTCCCGGCCGCATCGGCACCGTCCACATCGGCGCCCTGCTGCAGCAACACTTTCACCACGGCCGGCTGGTCGTTGTACGCCGCAATGATCAGGGGCGTAAAACCCTTGGCGTCTTTCGCATTCACCAGCCCCGGCACCAGCTCGCAGGCTTTCTGTACATCAGCGGTATCGCCGCGACGGCAGGCGTCGAGCAAAAAATTCAGTTGGTTGGATTCCATTATTCGGTTCGGTTGTTATCACCTCTTTCCCGGGAGGCACGAAGGGCATCTCCACGATCCTCGCCCCGGCGATCATCCATCCGGTAGGCATCGTCGGTCATCCGTTCACGACGCGTGCGGAACAGCAGCCGCTCATCGAAACAGGACTCCCGGTAAAGTGCAGCGCCGCCGGCTTTCAGGGCTTTCTTCGAACAGCAGCCCAGCACCGAGCAGATCATCTGCTCTTCATCCGAGTTCAATCCTTTCACATACGCGGGCAATGCCCGCAGCTGTTCACCGCTCACCGAGGGCAGCAGCACATCATCGTCCTCGGCATGGAGCTCGGCCAGGCCCGAAGGAAGCAGCACCTTTCCGCCTTTGAGATGGAGGTGATCGCTGTGAAGATAAATAATGAGGTAGAGGAGCTGATGGGTTTTCGGATCGATGAGCAGCTCATCCACATAACCCACGCGGCGTCCCTGCGCATCCTTCACCTCCCAGTCGCGGATGTCGGGGCGCTCTTCGGGCCATTGATAATCGGAATTGCCCAGGGTCTGCAGAAAGATATTCGTTGCCATACGATCGGTTTTTTGCTATCGACGCACCAGGATCTCGACCTGCTCGCGCGGACGGGCTTTTTCGCCCACCAACGCAGATGCAGCGCCCGCCTCCACTTCCATATTGCGCTCCTCCAATCCCTGTTCGGCCAGCCAGTGACGCACCGCATTTGCCCGCGCCAGGGCCAGCGTGCGGTTGCCCGGGTCTTCCGCATCGGCGGTTCCCGAGATCAGCACGCGGCCATGATCGAAGCGCTGACGGAGGGAGCGGGCGATCTGTTGCAGGTGCTCGGCTGTTCCTTCGCGAAAAGCGGAAGCCCCTTTTTCAAACAGAACGGACCGGTCAACCGCATAGATGGCGTATTGCTCATCGGCCCGCACTTCGATATCCAGGTTCACGATCTCCGGGTAACGGACCAGCGGCGCACTGCGGTCCACTTGCTCCCAGCTGCCTGTTGCCGGGATGCCCGTACTGTTGAGGGAAAGCGTGTTGCGCTGATGGGTAGTAATGAACTCGTCGGACTTGCGAACAAGGATAAAAGCGACCATGCCCAGGAGGATCAGGCCAACGATCCAGAGGCCGGGCGGATTGCGGCGGTGGGTGTGGATGGAACGGGTTGTCATTATTCTTCTTTTAGGATAGAGTTGTCCTGAATCAGCGGAAAATCCTGTGCCGCGATGCAGTGGTCTGGAAACCAGTACATAGGGTGTTCTCTGATTGCTTCATCATCAAGCAAACACGTCGGCAATATCCCCGGAAACCCTTGCTCATCAATGGTTTGAGGGTCATAAAGTTTTGTTGTCATCTGTTCGTTTTTTTGCCCATTTTGCGGATTTTAGGGACCTTTGTGTCGTCAATTTTTCACACACACTAACCCAATAGCCATGAAGAAACATCCCCTGTTCACCTTTACGCTTGTGCTCGGTTGTCTGCTGTTCATTTCCTTCGCCAAAGCAGATAATTACAAGCCGGCAGAAAAGGTACTTGCTACCACAACAGCCGACTCTACAGCGGTAGCTGATGCCACCTCACTCAGCCAGCAACTTTACCAGGAGCTGGAACTTGACGAAGCAGGCCTGAAGCCGGAAGTACTCGACTATGCCATCGCCGGCTATGAGAAGCTCGACAGCCAGGGTCGTGTCGACAACCCCGTACTGACCATTGTTGATTTCAGCCAGTCTTCCCGGAAAAAGCGCCTCTACCTGATCGATATGGAAAACCGACGCCTCGTGACCAACACCTTTGTTGCCCACGGCAAGCGCTCGGGTGTGGATATGGCCACCAACTTCTCCAACCGCATGCATTCCGAAGCCAGCAGCCTCGGCTTCTACCTCACCAAGCAGACCTACCAGGGCAAGCATGGCCTTTCCCTTCGTCTCTCGGGCCAGGAGCGCGGTTTCAATGACAATGCCGAAGCTCGTGGTGTGGTGGTACATGGCGCCGACTACGTGAACTCCGGACGTGTCAACAGCGATTACATGGGCCGCAGCCAGGGTTGTCCCGCACTCTCGATGAATGAGTATGCTTCGGTGATCCGCGAGATTCAGGGCGGCTCGGTGCTCTTCATCTACGCACCGGAAGAAACTTACCTCGAGTCCTCTTCCTTCCTCAACTAAGTCTCCAACGTTCCAACATA
>CBHWDR010000216.1:0-5900 GCA_966112575.1 uncultured Chitinophagales bacterium | reverse complement strand
AGCCATGGCCCTTGCCCGTTATACGTTCAACGGCAAGTACACCCTGAACGCTTCGTTCCGCCGCGATGGCGCTTCCATCCTTCCGGAAGAGAATCGTTTCCAGAACTTCTATTCGGCCGGTATCACCTGGAATGCCCTGCGTGAAGACTTCCTCGCCGACTGGAAAGCGGTCAGCGACCTCCGGGTGCGTCTCTCTTATGGTACTGCGGCCAATGCCGACGGATTTCCCTTCGGTGATTTCGGTTACCTCGCCCTCTACGGCCAGGGATCGTATGGCGGCAACCAGACCGTGGTTCCTGCCAACGCCGGCAACAACGGCCTGACCTGGGAGCGGATCGGTACCCTGAACCTCGGTATCGACTATGGCTTCTTCAAGAACCGCCTGAGCGGCAGCCTGGATCTTTATAATAAGCGTGGCTACGACAACATCGTTACGCAGAAGCTTCCCCTGGAAACCGGTTTCCGCAGCCAGGACGTGAACGCGGCTACGGTGCGCAACCGTGGTGTGGAGCTTTCGCTGAATGCCGACATCATCCGCACCAAGGACCTCGTGTGGAGCGTAGGCGGCAACGTAGCGTATAACAAGAACGAAGTAGTGGACCTTGGACAGGTGAATGAGTTCCCCCAGGGAACCGAGATCGTTCGCGTGGGTCTTCCCATCGGTTCGCACTATGTAGTGAAGTGGGCCGGTGTGGATGCCGCAACCGGTGCGCCCCTTTATTATAAGAAGGACGGTACGGTGACCAACAGCTACAGCGACGATGACCTGGTAGCCGACTTCGGTACCTACAATGCTCCCTGGATCGGTGGCTTCAACACCGGTGTGAAGTTCAAAGGCTTCACCCTCGACGCCCTCTTCTCGTTCCAGGAAGGTTTCTCCCGCTTTAACAACCAGGACTTCTTCCAGCTGAACTCGGCCTTCGCCATCCAGGGCTTCAACCTGCGCCGCGAAATGCTGACCATGTGGCAGAAGCCCGGCGATGTGACCAACATCCAGTCTTCGCTCTACCAGCGCCAGTTCGTGTCCAAAGACATCCAGGACGCTTCGTTCGTACGCTTCCGTAACCTCACCATCGGTTACAACTTCCAGCCCGGCCTGCTGGAGCGTACCCGGATCTTCTCGGCCGCGCGCCTCTTCGTTCAGGGACAGAACCTCTATACCTGGACCAACTGGACCGGTTTCGATCCGGAAGACGACGACAACATCGCACAGTATGAGTATCCCACACCGCGTACGTTTACCGTGGGTCTGAGCGTATCCTTCAAATAATCATTCTAAGCGTTTTATATGAAAAAAATACTTCTTCCTTTCCTGGCCATTGCAGTTGCGCTCGGCGCCTGCAATAAGCGCCTCGATCTGAAGCCTTCGGATTTCATCGACGTGACCAAGGCCTTCACCTCGGTCACCGACCTGGAGCAGGGCCTGCTGGGTGTGTATTCAGCAGCCAGTCCCGGTAACAAGATCTACATCGGCTCCATTCTCTCCGACGAGGTGCGCCTCTCGAGCGAGAACCTCGGCCAGGGTCAGTTTTCGTTCAAATGGCAGTACAGCTCCACCGAAGGCGAGCACAACTCCGATTATGCCCAGTATTATGTAGTGATCGACCGCGCCAACCGCGTGCTCGCCGCCATGGACCAGGTGCCGGCCACCGGCGCCGATGTGAACCGCAAGGCCCGCATCAAGGCCGAGCTGCTCGCACTCCGCGGCATCGCACATTACGAGCTGCTGATCCGTTTCATGCCTTCCGGTTATGATGCGAACGCCCTTGGCGTGGCCATCATGCTGAAGTCGGACCTTACCGCCAAGCCGGCCCGTAACAAGGTAGGAGAGGTGGTGACCCAGGTGGAAGCCGATCTCGCTGCCGCCCGTGCGGAAGTGAACATCCCCAATGCGCCCCAGGGCGATGCAACCCGCCTGAGCAAGGCGGCGATCGCAGGCTACCAGGCCCGTGTTGCCCTGCTGAAGCGCGACTGGGCTGCCGCCTCCACTTTTGCCACGGAAGCGATCACGCTTTCGGGCAAGACGCTGGCCACCGGAGCCGTGTACACTTCCTACTGGCAGGACGCCAATGAGTCGGAGAGCATCTGGCAGTACACCAACAATGCGGGTCCCCAGCTCCTCTGGCGCCAGACCGACGGTACCGTGTACTTCGAGCCTGCCCAGAAGCTGAAGGCCTCGTATGACCGTACCAACGATATCCGCTATGCCACTTTCTTCGGTGCCGACGGTGCCGACACGTCCATCGTGAAGAAGTATCCCGGCTCGGCGATCGGCCCCCAGATCAACGACCTGAAGCATATGCGCATTTCGGAGCTCTACCTGATCCGTGCCGAAGCCCGCGCTGAAGCCAACCAGCTGCAGCTGGCCGCCGACGACCTCAATGCCGTTCGCGCCGCCCGCATCAATGGCTACACGCCGGTAACTTTCCCGACCTCGGCCGAGGCTGTTGCCGCCGTGCTGCTCGAGCGTTACCGCGAACTCTGCTTCGAAGGCTTCCGCTTCTTCGACCTGAAGCGCAAGGGCCTGGGCATCAGCCGCATCGCTGCCGACGTCGCATCCCCCAACTGGCAGAACCTGCCGGCCAACGATTTCCACTTCGCCCTCCCGCTCCCCCTGGACCAGGTGCTGGCGAACCCGAATTCGGAGCAGAACCCCGGTTATTAATTGATTTCAGAAAACAATGGCTGGCCGCCAAGGCCAGCCATTCAAAAAGATCGATATGAAAAAATGGAGTTTCAACCTGGTAGCGATCATGGCCCTGGTGGCAATGGTCTTCGCTTCCTGTAAAAAAGACGACAAGGTGGTGACGCCGCCCGCGCAGGCCCACTTCCTGAACAAGACGGGTGACACCTATTTCGTGCTCAGCCCAACCACTACGTATAAGCTGCCCATCGGTACCACCGATGTATCCAACACGGCCCGCACGGTGAATGTGACCATCACTTCACCAACGGGCGCTCAGGCCGGTACGCATTACACCGCGCCCACGCAGATCACCATCCCTGCCGGGAAGGCCATCGACAGCCTGGAGATCAAAGCCGTGTACAGCCAGTATACCGCAGGGCGTAAAGACACCCTGATCGTCACGATCAGTGATGGCGGTGGCGTTGCCCGTTCAGATTACAACCGGACCTTCAAGCTCCTGGTGCGTGGCGCCTGCTTCGAGGGCGACGTGAACCTGAACGACCTGCTGGGCACCTATGCCAATACCAACGAAGACTGGGGCGGCCAGACCTACGGGCCCTACACCACCTCCGTGGTATCGGTAACCCCGTTGACGGCCACTACCGGCCGGATCGTGGTGCGCAACATCTTTGATTTCGGATGGAACGACCTGACCTTCACCCTGAACTGGACCGACCCCAACAACCGCACGGTAACCCTGGCTACCCAGAACGCCGGCGGCAACGCAGGCGGTTCATTCGGTGCCACCTATAATGGACAGCCTTACGGCGTAACCAGCCACCCGGGTGGTGCGGGTACGTTCTCGGTCTGCAACCAGACCATCACCCTGCGGATGCGGGTAGGCATCTTCGGTGTGGGCTATGCCTCGGATCTGTACGAAGTGCAGATGCGCCGATAAGCCTGAAAGCCTTAATCATTAAGAGATCCCGGTCCGAAAGGCCGGGATTTTTTTATTTCGGCTGAACACAATTGTCGGAAGATTGTCATTTCGTGGTCGCAGGCGGAAAAAAGTCAGCGGGTGAACACTGATTTTCGTCGAAAATTGGCGGAAAATGTTATCCAAAGATTAAATTCGTGCAGCTTATGATGAGAAAATGAGGTCTTTTTCTTACAGGACTGCTTTTCTCTCCTTTTACCAATATCCTCTTCAAGAACCGACCAAATTCGGCTTTCGTTCTATTACCATTTATAATTCAAACACACATGAGAAGACTTCTAAGCCTCATGCTGGGTATGCTGTTTTTAAGCTTGCAGCTCCTGGCTCAAAACCGGACCATCACCGGTAAAGTAACTGATGACAAGGGGCAGCCAGTGCCCAACGCTTCTGTAGTGGTCCGGGGTACCAACATCGGTACTACGACCAACGCACAGGGTGTTTATTCGTTAGCGATTCCCCAGAACGCCCGCGCCATCTCCGTTTCCTCGATCGGCCTGGGAGAAAAGGAAATTTCCCTCACATCAGCCACTTCTTATGATGTGACGCTGAGCACGCAAAGCAAGAACGACATGACCGAGGTGGTTGTGGTGGCCTATGGCCAGCAGAAGCGCGCCACGATCACGGGTTCCATCGCCACCATCAAAGGCGGCGAACTGGAAAACCGCCCGTTTTCTTCGGTAGATAAGGCCCTCCAGGGCGCCGTTCCCGGTCTCTTCTCGGCTGCGACCTCCGGTGCTCCCGGTTCGTCCCAGACCATCCGGATCCGCGGTATCTCTTCGATCACCGCCGGCAACAACCCCCTGTGGGTTATCGACGGTCAGATCATCAATACCGGTGACGCCTCCCGCCTCACTACCACTGCCAACCTCCTTTCTACGCTCAACCCCAACGATATCGAGAGCATCTCGGTACTGAAGGATGCGGCCGCCCTCTCGATCTATGGTTCGCAGGGTGCCAACGGTGTGATCCTCGTGACCACCAAGAAAGGCAAGGCTGGTAAAACCAAGTTCCGTGCAGATGCGGAAGTCGGTTACAGCGATATCGCCTATTTCAACGACAAGTATAAGCCTCTGAACGCCAAAGAGTTTTTCGACCTCACCCGTGAGGGCCTGCTGAACTTGGGCGTGGCCAACCCTGATCCCACGCTGCAGAGCTTCGGCTTCGGCAACGGACAGGACTACAACTGGCTGGATGCGGTGACCCGTCGCGGTACCCAGCGCCAGTACAACCTCAGCGCCAGCGGTGGTTCGGATCGCGCTACTTATTTCATTTCTGGTGGCTACTTCAACCAGGAAGGCACCACGATCCGTACGAACCTCGAGCGTTACAACACCAACATCGGTGTTACTGCCAAGGCCACCGAGAAGCTGAACTTCCAGGTGAACCTGAACGGTGGTTTCACCCGCCAGCGCACACCGCTTTCGGGTGGTGCTTTCGGCAACCCCGTACTCAGCTCCTTCTTCCTCCTTCCTTCGCGCAACCCGTTCAATGCAAATGGTACGTACAACATCACCGCGCCTGATTTCGGTACCGGTGCCCTGCACAACACCATTTATACCTCGGACGTGGACAAGCGCCTGCTGAAGCAAGCGAGCATCCGCGGTAACGTGATGGGTACATATGCGATCCTCGACAACCTGAAATTCACGACCAACCTCGGCGGCGATTTCAATGTGGTTGAAGAAGACCAGTACAACAACCCCTTCCATGGTGACGGTTTCAACACCGCCGGCCGTGCATTTGCCTATTACACCCGTTATTTCCGCTGGACGGCAACCAACTACCTCGATTACCATCAGAAGCTGAATGCAGCCGATGATATCAATATCGATTTCAAAGTGGGTTACGAAGCCAACAAGAACAAGGGTTATTTCGTAAGCACGCAGACCCAGGGTTTCCCGCCCACGCTGCTCCTGAACCAGGTGTCAGTAGGTGCAACGCCGATCACCGCTGGCGGTACGTTTGGCGACAACTCCTATGCTTCTGCTTTCACGAACATGACCGCCAACTTCAAGAACCGTTATGTACTCTACGGAAGCTTCCGTCGGGATGGTTCTTCCCGCTTCGGTCCTAACTCCAAGTATGGTAACTTCTGGTCGATCGGTGGTTCCTGGAATGTGAACAACGAGAAGTTCTTCGAAGGCGTTGACTTCGTTGACCAACTCAAGATCCGTTCTTCTTATGGTATCCTGGGTAACAACCAGATCGGCAACTACGACTGGATCCCTGCCTATGGCTATGGCGCCAACTACAACCAGCTGCCCGGATCGGTGCCTA
>CBHWDR010000215.1:0-5904 GCA_966112575.1 uncultured Chitinophagales bacterium | reverse complement strand
ATCGAAAAACTATCCAACGATTGGGAGCATCTCTCCAATGGCGAGATCCTTGATATCCAGCTGAAGGAATTTGAAAAATGGTACGACATCTCACTGGCCCATCACCAGTCCCACCTCATCGTGATCCATGGCGTGGGCAGCGGCAGGCTGCGCGACGAGATCCATGATATCCTTCGGCTCAAGCGCGAGGTGAAGTCCTTCGTCAACCGCTATCATCCTTCCTTTGGCCACGGCGCCACCGAGATCTACTTCCAATATTGAGCAGCGCACGCATCAGGAGTTGTACCTTTACCGCGCTACAGGCCGCGTTGTCGTCCCGGCTTTGGCCGGGAAGGAAAGTCCGGACAGCAAAGGGCGCCGCATCCCGCTAACGGCGGGACTTCTTCGCCAGCAGGCGGAGGACGAGACAGTGCCACAGAGAATAACAGCCTTCCTCCCGATTTTACGTCGGGATTAGTCCCGGCCCTGGTCGGGAGGGTGATGGTGAAAATGTGGGGTAAGAGCCCACGCGTTGCCACTGGAAGGTGGCAGCGGGGTAAACCTTGCGGGCTGAAATGCCAAATATACCAGCGTAGGAGGGCGGCCCGCCTGATCTTCATGGAAACGTGGAAGCGCTGGGTGGGTAGGCAGATCGAGGCCTTCAGCAATGGAGGTCCCAGATAAATGACAACGGCTCGCCGACCGGCGGGTACAGAATCCGGCTTACAGGTCTGTAGCAATTTTTTTCGCCAGCTATCGCATGCCGCCGCCGAGATAACCACCGAGCTCCATCAGCCAGGCAATGCCCAGGTGTACCATCAGGCCTCCGAAGATGGTGCGGGTATGGTAGGTGACCACCCCCAGGATCAGTCCCCCGAAAAAAGAGGAGATGCATTCACCCAGCGGCTTGCCGAAATGGATCGTGCAGTAGAAGCAGGCCATCGGGAGGATCGCGTCCTTGCCCAGCCAGCGGCTGAGGCCAAGTACGAGGAAACCGCGAAAGAATAATCCGATCGTAACGAAATCACTTCCATATCCCAGTTCAAATACCCAGGGCTGCCAGGGGCGGCTCTGGGCCTCGGGGAGGAAAGCAATATGTTTCAGCTTGGGATAGGTATGCAGGAAGTCGGGCTGGGTGGAGGCAGCGGCGATCAGCGGCATCATGATCAGCAACATGAGCCAGTACGGCTTTGGTTCGAACCCCTGCAGCGTGGCTCCGTAGAAATGCTTTTCGCGCACTCCCGTTCTCCAGATGAGATAGAGCACTGCACTGATGAGCGCCAGCTTCATCGGCCAGTAAAGCACGTGATTCCAATAAGCATTCAGCGCGGCATCAGCCGAAAACGGCAGGTTGAAATCAAAGACCATCTTCCAGGAAAAGAGCAGGGGCGCCAGCAGCATGAGGAAGAGGAATCGCGGGCTTTGCAGGTGTTCCTTCCTGCCCGAGAGGAGCAGGGCGAATAGCGGGATCCACCACCCAGCGGCGAACACCGCGTACCAGGCCAGGTATTGCCTGCTGTCGGACAGCAGGCGGATCCGGTGATTGAGCCCGAAGTAATAGTTGACAAAAACCCCGATCGCCAGGAGGAGAAAGGATAAGGCAAAAACCCGCTGGTCGAGCGTGCGCAGGTAATCGCTGAGAAAACGGACGATCTTTTTCATGGCTGGTTGGGGCTGCAAGATAACTTTGCAACACTCTATGCGCCTACTTTATTCGTTATGCTTACTCCTCGTCCTTGGCGCCTGTGCACGCAGGCAGCTGCCGCAGGTGAACCGGATCGGCCAGCTGCACCTGCTGGGCCGCTATCAGCTGCCGCATAATCTCTCCTTTGGCGGCACCACCGTTGGCGGGCTTTCGGGCATCGACTACGACCCACGGAAACAGATCTATTACCTCATTTGCGATGACCGCTCAGCCATCAACCCCGCGCGGTTTTATACCGCTGCGATCGATATCGCGGACACCGGGATCCGCGCGGTTGCGTTTCGCTCCGTGCATTTCCTTCGCGATGGCCGGGACTCGCTCTTCCCCTCTAACCGCGTGGACATTAACCGGGCCACCGACCCCGAATCGATCCGCTTTCACCCATCCACGAACACCCTTTACTGGAGCAGTGAAGGCGAACGGATCGTTTCCAGGGAACGAACCGTGCTCCAGGATCCTTCCGTACAGCGGATGGATACCAGCGGCTTCCAGCGATGGCAATTGCCCTTGCCGCCCCGGTACCGGATGCAGGCCGTTGAAAGCGGCCCGCGGCAGAATGGCGTATTCGAAGGGCTGAGCTTTTCACCCGACTTCAGGAGGCTCTGGGTGAACGTGGAAGAGCCTTTGTACAACGACGGCTCAAGGGCAGGAGGCGGTGACAGCTCGGGCCTGATCCGCTTCATGGAATTCGACCTGGCCTCTGGCAGGGAACTGCGTGAATTCGCTTACCGGATCGACCCGGTGGCGCACCCGGAAAATCCCCGCGGTTCCTTCAAGGTGAATGGCGTGCCCGAATTCCTTGCGATCAACGACCATCAATTCCTGGTGCTCGAACGATCTTTCTCGACCGGGCGTGCGGCCAGCACCATCCGCATCTACTTAGCCGACCGGAACGGAGCCACCGACGTATTGAGGATCGATCGTCTCTCTGCGGCTATTCAACCCATGCAGAAACGCTTGCTCCTGGATATGGATCAACTCGGTTTCTATGTCGATAATGTAGAAGGCATCTGCTTTGGTCCCAGGCTTCCGGACGGCCGGCAAACGCTTGTGCTGGTCGCTGATAATAATTTTGCCGCCAGCGAGATCTCGCAGTTCTTCGTGTTCACGCTGGATTAACGAATCCAACGCACCTGTTTTAACCTTGTTTAACTTATCTTCAGCCTACCTTTCCCTCATCAACACAAACGACGTATATGAAAAAATTATTCATTCTTCTTGCTTTCATGGCCTCTGTTGGCGCCGTTCAGGCACAGGGCCAGCCCGGCGGTGGTGATCCCGCTGCATTCAAACAGCGTTATGTAGAGCGTACCAAGCCCGAACTGATCAAGGCTGCAAAGATCACCGAAGCACAGGCCGATAAAGTGCTGGACATCCAGTTCTCCTACATGGGCAAGATGCGTGAATTCCGCAACCTGGATCAGGCACAGCGTGAAGAAGCTATGAAAGGCATCCAGGCCGCACAGAATAAGGAAATGACTGCGATCCCCCTCACCGAAGAGCAGATCAAAGCAGTTAACACCTTCTTCGAAGAGCGCCGTAAGAATCGTCCCCAGGGCGGTCCCGGCGGACAGGGCGGCGGTGGCAACTAAAGCGTTCTCCCTAAATGAATAGGTCCCGCAGTCGCGGGACTTTTTTTATGCCTGTATCTTTGCAGCATGGCAGAAGATCTCCACATCATCACCGGAACCAAGAACGAACAATACGAAGCCCTCATACCCCAGGTTAAAGGGCTGCTGGAAGGCGAGGAAGACCTGGTGGCGAACCTGGCCAATGTGGCTGCCGCACTGAAAGTGCAGTTCGGCTGGTTCTGGGTCGGTTTTTATCTCGTAAAGCAGGACGAACTCGTGCTTGGCCCCTTCCAGGGCCCGGTGGCCTGTACGCGCATCCGTAAAGGACGCGGCGTCTGCGGCAGTTCCTGGCAGCAGGAGCGCACCCTCATCGTTCCGGATGTGGAGCAGTTCCCCGGCCATATCGCCTGCAGCAGCCTTTCCCGCTCCGAGATCGTGGTGCCGCTCCGGCACGAAGGACAGGTATGGGGCGTGCTTGATGTGGACAGCTCGGAACTGGACCAGTTCGACGAGACCGACCAGCATTACCTCGAGCAGATCGTGCAGCTCCTTCATCCCTCATGAAACCCTTGCCGGTAACCGTTTTGCAGCGTTCGTACGGCCGTGCATGCTTCAATTAGGCACGTCTATTGTTTACCCACAGGTGTGGCACGCGTCACACTTACTTAATCATTAAAATATTGTGGGTATGAAACAAATGTTCGCGAAAACAAAACAATTCCTGGTTGCTTCTTCGGTAGTATTGGTAAGTGCATTCGCAATGACCAGCTGCAGCAAGGACGATGACGGTTCAGGGTACCAGAACACCAGCATGTACACGATCACGGGTAATGCCAATGGATCCCAGATGGTGCCCACTGTAACCGGTAACGGTTCAGCTACGATCTCAGGCACTTATAATGCGAACACCGGCGTGTTGAATTATACGACCAATTGGACCGGTCTGAGCGGTGCTCCAACCACCGGCGCCTTTTATACCGGCGCCAGCGGCATGAATGGAACGATGCTGGGTACCAACTGGACCATGGGAACGGGTATGACGGGTACAGGTACCTATAGCGGCACGATGACACTTACAGCCGATCAGGCAGCCAACCTCCGCGCCGGTACCTGGTACTACAAGCTGGGTACGTCAACGAACACCAATGGTGAAGTACGCGGCCAGATCACGGCTACACCGATGTAAATCTTCGGCGTACATCAGAAGGGTCTGCATAACTTGCATGGAACATGCGAGCAATGCAGACCCTTTATTTTTTTCTCTTCTTCCTTCTGGTTGGTTTTGGCGCCGAAGCGCAGACCCTGCCCATGCCCCGGAATATCAAGGCAGCCTGCGAAAAAGGAACCCGCTCCCTGTCAGGCAGGCCTGGCGAGCGCTATTGGCAGAACACGGCGGATTATTCGATCGAGGTGCAATTCGATCCGCAGACCCGTATGGTCCACGGCAGGGAAACGATCCGTTATGTGAACAACAGTCCGGATTCACTCAGCCAGCTCTGGTTCAAGCTGTATCCCAATCTTTACCAGCGGGGTGTTCAGCGCAACAGCCGGATCGCAGCTGCCGATGAACACAGCGGCGTGGCGATCGATTCGATCTGGATCAACGATTTGCCGGTGCCTGCGAACCGTCGCCGGATCGAAGGGACGAACATGGTGGTCAGCGGGCAACGCATACAGCCGGGCACCGCATCGGTCATCCGCCTCAACTGGTCTTACCCACTCAATGAAGGCTCGCATGTACGCACCGGCCAGGTGGAACCGGGCGCTTACTTCATCGCTTACTTCTTTCCGCGGATCGCCGTATACGATGATGTAGACGGTTGGAACCGTATCCCCTACACGGGCAACCTGGAATTTTACAACGACTTCTGCCGCTTCAACGTGGCGATCACCGTACCCAGGAACTATACCGTATGGGCTACGGGTGACCTGCGCAATGCCAGTGAAGTACTGGACCCGGTCTATGCAAAGCGACTCCAGCAGGCCGAACGTGCAGACGCATGGATCAACATCATCGACACGTCCGACCTCGGCAAGCGCATCACTGCCAACCGGCCCTGGAATACCTGGCGATTTGAGGCGGATACCGTTCCGGATTTCGTATTCGCCACCAGTGATCATTATGTCTGGCAGTCGGGCTCATTAGTGGTGGATTCAAGCACCGGGCGCCGTACCCGGGTAGATGCAGCCTTCAATCCGAAGCACCGCGATTATTTCCATGTGGCCGCAGATGCACGGAAAACGGTGGAGGTGATGAGCTTTGTGTTCCCCAAATGGCCTTTTCCCTACAGCCATATCAGTGTTCTCGATGGCCTCGACCAGATGGAATACCCCATGATGGTGAACGATAACCCCGTCGAGAGCCGCATGGAAAGCATCACCCTGACCGACCATGAAGTCTTTCACACCATGTTCCCGTTCTACCTGGGGATCAACGAAACAAAATATGCGTGGATGGATGAGGGTTGGGCTACGATCGGTGAGTGGCTGGTTTCACCATTGATCGACAGCACGATCGTGGATGATTATGGCGTGCAGCCCTACTCGGTCGGGGGCAATACCGAAGAAGACCTTCCCATCATCACGGTATCGACGCAAACAACCGGTACCGCCTACTTCCTGAATGCCTATGCCAAGCCTGCATTCGCC
>CBHWDR010000214.1:0-5911 GCA_966112575.1 uncultured Chitinophagales bacterium | reverse complement strand
AAAGCAGTTGAGCATCGAGCGCATGGTAGCGCCTTCCTTGGCCATATCGATGAAGATCTCACCCAGCGTACCATCGGCGTACTCCCCGGTGCGAAGGAACATCGTCTGTCCGTTGATCTTCGCTTTCTGGGTGAATCCGCGGCGCTTGGCAGGCAGCGAACGGCGTTCCACGATCGAGGCCAGCTTACGCTTGAGCTTCGTATCGGGCGAGGCCTGTACGCGCTTGGTTACTTCTTCCAGCAATTCTTCAATGGTGAGCTTGCCCAGATCAACGATGGTGCTTTCCGCCATTGCAGAAGCTTCGGCGGACAGGTCTTCGCTTTGTTCGTCTGTCTTGGATTTCTTCTTATCCGACTTATTGCTCAGCGGCTGCGAAAGCTTGGAGCCGTCGCGGTAGAGGGCACAGGCTTTCAGGCCCAGCTGCCAGCTCAGCATGTAGGAATCAGCGATCTCTTCTACGTTTGCCTCATGCGGCAGGTTGATCGTCTTGGAGATGGCGCCGGAGATGAAGGGCTGGGCGGCGGCCATCATGCGGATGTGTCCATGCGCATGGATGTAGCGCTCGCCTTTCTTACCGCACTTGTTGGCGCAGTCGAACACCGCCAGGTGCTCCTCTTTCAGGAAGGGAGCGCCCTCCACGGTCATCGTACCGCAAACGTAGTCATTGGCCGTTTCGATCTGCTCATCCGTGAAGCCGAGGGCTTCGAGCAGGCTCCATTCGAAATTATAGTACTGTTCGGGGGTGAATCCAAGGCGCTGCAGGCACTCTTCACCCAGGTTGTAAACGTTGAATACAAAGCCGATCTCGAAGGCGGAAGCCACAGCGGCGTCCAGCTTCTTGATCTCTTCGGCGATAAAGCCTTTTTCGCTCAGGGTCTGGTGGTTGATGTGCGGGGCGCCGGCAAATGTACCCGAGCCCACTGCGTATTTCACGATGGCATCCACCTGCTTCGCGTCGTAGCCCAGGTTCTTGAGCGCCACGGGTACCGACTGGTTGATGATCTTGAAATAGCCGCCACCGGAGAGCTTCTTGAATTTAACCAGGGCGAAATCGGGCTCCACACCGGTCGTGTCGCAGTCCATTACCAGGCCGATCGTACCCGTAGGCGCGATCACGGTCGACTGGGCATTGCGATAACCGTATTTCTCGCCCAGCTCCACTGCGTCATCCCAGGCCTTGCAGGCGGCTTTCAGCAGGTAGTCGGGGCAATACTTGGCTTTCAGGCCCTGGGGCTTCACGCTCAGCCCTTCGTAGCTGTCGGCGTCGTATGCAGCCAGGCGGTGATTGCGCATTACCCGCATCATGTTCTCCCTGTTCTCTTCGTAGCGGGGGAAGGCGCCGAGGTTGCGGGCCATTTCCGCGGACGTTTTATAGGCGGTGCCGGTCATGATCGCGGTGATGGCACCGGAGATCGCGCGGGCTTTTTCGCTGTCGTAAGGGATACCGCTCACCATCAGCAGGGTGCCGAGGTTGGCGTAGCCCAGGCCGAGCGTGCGGTATTCGTAGCTGAGCTGGGCCACTTCCTGTGAAGGGAACTGGGCCATCAGAACAGACACTTCCAGCACAGTGGTCCACAGGCGGCACACATACTCGAAGCCTTCCACGTCGAACGCACCATTCTCGAAGTTGTAGAACTTCATCAGGTTGGCCGAAGCAAGGTTACAGGCTGTGTTGTCGAGGAACATGTACTCCGAGCAGGGGTTGGATGCACGGATCTCGCCGCCTTCGGGACAGGTATGCCATTCGTTGATGGTCGTGTTGTACTGGGTGCCGGGATCGGCGCAACGCCAGGCGGCATAGGCGATCTGGTTCCAGAGCTCTCGGGAAGGCACTTTTTTCATCGTGCGGCCGTCGGAACGGGCCGTCAATTCCCAGTCTTCACCCTTCTCCAGCTTCTCGAAGAAGGCGTTGGGGATCCGCACCGAGTTGTTGGAGTTCTGTCCGCTCACCGTGCGATAGGCTTCGCCTTCGTAGTCGGAAGAGTAGCCGGCATTGATGAGGGCGCCTACTTTCTTCTCCTCTTCTACTTTCCAATTAATGAACTGCACGATCTCGGGGTGATCGAGGTCGAGGCAGACCATCTTCGCCGCGCGACGCGTGGTGCCGCCGCTCTTGATGGCTCCCGCAGCGCGGTCGCCGATCTTGAGGAAGGACATGAGTCCGGAGGACGTACCGCCACCGCTGAGCTTCTCACCTTCGCCCCGGATGGAGGAGAAGTTGGTGCCCACGCCGGAGCCGTACTTGAAGATGCGTGCTTCGCGAACCCAGAGGTCCATGATGCCGCCGTCGTTCACCAGGTCATCTTCCACCGAGAGGATAAAGCAGGCATGGGGCTGGGGGCGCTCATAGGCCGAGGTCGACTTCTTCAGCTGGCCATCAACAGGATCCACATAGTAGTGTCCCTGGGGCTTGCCGGAGATGCCATAGCTCTCGTATAAGCCGGTGTTGAACCACTGCGGCGAGTTGGGAACGCACATCTGGTTCAAGATCGAATACACGAGTTCTTCGTAAAAGATCTGGGCATCGTCGAAAGAAGCGAAGTAACCGTAACGCTCACCCCATACGCGCCAGCAGTTGGCCATACGGTGTGCGACCTGCTTCACCGAGGTCTCGCGACCGAGGGAGCCATCGGGCTGGGGAACACCTGCCTTGCGGAAGTATTTCTGCGCCAGGATATCGGTAGCGATCTGGCTCCAGCCTTTGGGCACTTCCACATTGTTCATCTCGAACACCACTTCACCGCTCGGGTTTCGGATCACCGAAGTACGGTAGTCATACTCAAACTGGTCGTACACATTGATGTCTTCGCGAGTGTACTTGCGCTGGAACGTAAGTCCTTTAGAGGTGGCCTTTTTTACACTACCCATAGACTGCTTTTTTGAATGATTTGGAATTGGTTTTTTGTGGTCGCTTGTTGGTGTGGCAGGCGACGAAAGTATCTGTGGTGGTCGAAAAAATGAAGCCAGAGATATGCACAAATGTGGATAATCGCGGTGCAAAAAATGCCACATCAAGCCGGGCCTGAATTGCACCGTTTCAGCCCGGTTTCCACATGGATGTCAATGGTTTTATTTGGTGGTTTGATAAGTTTCCCCTTGATTCATCAAAGCCGCTGCAGACGCGACTTTCCCCGACACATATGCGAAAAACCTAAGGTGTAGAACTTATTCGCAGAAGTTGTGCACAGGGCTTGCATTTGTCAGTTTGCGAGGTTTGCGTGTTTGCGCAGTTCAGGCGTTCAAAAGTTCAAGCATTGGACAGGCCGGCCGTCGTTCCGGAAGCATCATTTACGCTTTCCGGTGGCCGGCGTGTATTCCAAGCAAACGCCTGTTCTCGGTGCTATGGTAAAAGTTTTGCATTTTTGCACCAATTGGTTGCCATGAAGATGCCCGTTTACCCCGAGCTGTTGGAGAAGCGTAAGACCGGAAAAAAATCCTTTGCCGTACTCATTGACCCGGACAAGGCGGACCGTGCTTCCCTGGAGCAGATCATCCGCCTGAGCGGGGATGCGGGCGTGGATTATTTCTTCGTGGGAGGCAGCCTGGTGATCTCCGACCAGCTCGACGAGGTGATCCTGCAGATCCGGGCAGCCTGCTCCATCCCCGTGCTCCTCTTCCCGGGCAGCCCTTCGCAGATCAGCCGCCATGCCGATGCCCTCCTTTACCTTTCGCTGATCTCGGGCCGCAATGCCGACCTGCTGATCGGGCAACACGTGGTTTCGGCTCCTTTCGTCAAGAAGAGCGGACTGGAGATCATCTCCACCGGCTACATGGTGATCGATGGCGGCGCGGCAACCACGGTTTCGTATATCTCCAATGCCACACCGATCCCTTCCGACAAATCGGATATCGCACTTTGCACAGCGCTTGCCGGCGAGATGCTGGGCATGAAGCTCATTTATATGGATTCCGGCTCAGGTGCGCGCAAGCCCATCACCGAAGAGATGATCGAACGCGTGTCGGCGCAGATCGACATTCCCCTGATCGTGGGCGGCGGTATTCGCGACGCCGAGAAAGCCTATCGCAACTGCCAGGCGGGCGCCGACGTGATCGTGATCGGCAACGCCATCGAAAAAGATGCTTCACTCATTGGGGAGATCTCCGCTGCAGTGCATTCCGTTACGGTAAGCCTTTAGTCTGCCTTGCGGCAGACGGATGGAAAGCCTTGAAGGTTCTAAGCTGATTACATTTTACTTCCTTGCATTTCCGATAAGTTTCGAAGTTGCGTAGCGCAAGACATTGATGCCTTTGGTTCCGAAGAGTCGGGAGCAATCTCCCGCATCAACAACTTCTTTGTGTTTTGGTGTCTTCGTGTCTTGGTGTTTCCGTATTCAAAAAAAATAGCGGCAAAAAGCCGCTATTTTAGATCCATTCATTATAAGCCTATCGCAGGTCTTCAACTTTCACGCGGGTGGGCGTGTCCTTGCCGTTGATGATCGACTGGGCGCTGAGGGCGATGGAGCGAATGATCTCGGTCATGTTGTCGAGATCGAGGGTGCTTACTTCGTCGCTCAGCTTGTGGTAATTCGGCTCGGTATCCATCTTCGAAGTGGAGATGGTATGCGCCGGCACACCCAGGCGGGCCAGGGTGGCGTTATCCGAGCGGTAGAACAGCTGTTGGCTGGGATAGGGATCCGGATGGAAGGTAAAACCGGTGCCGTCGAGATTCTTCTGCAGGATCTCGCCCATGCTGGTCTTTTCGTAGCCCGTAATGTAAGCGGAGTTCTTCCCCCACTTGCTCTCGGTGCCGATCATCTCGATATTGAACATGGCCACTACCTGCGCCGGATCATACTGGCGCGAAAAATATTGCGAACCGAAGCCGCCCACTTCCTCGGCCGTGAAGGCTGCGAAAACGATCGAGCGTTCGTTGTTCTTCTGCTTTGCAAAATGCTGAGCGAGGAGGATCACGGCCGTAGTGCCGGCGGCATCGTCATTGGCGCCATTGTAGATGGAGTCGCCGTTCTGCGGGGCCTTGGCAATGCCCAGGTGATCGTAGTGACCCGAGAAGATCACGTACTCATTCCTGCGGCTCTTACCCGGAAGCATGCCGACCACATTCTTGTATTTCACCTCATCGATCTTCTGTTCCGCCTTGACCGTGAATTTCTCGGGCATGCTCGTTCCCAGGAGGAACAAAACACTATGCTTAGAAGCAAACTGCTGGCCGCGCAATCCATTCAGGCGGCTGAAGTTTTTCGCGAATGACGTATCAACCAGCACCACCGTATTCTTTTGCTCATTGAGGATGGCGGTGACGCGCTGGCGGAAGGTTTCGCCGGCTTTGATCTGCTGCAAGGCGTAGCCCGACTTCTCATCGATCTTCACCTCTTCTTGCGTCGAGATCAGCACCACTTCACCCGGCTCCCAGACCTGGCCATTCAGTTCCACTTTCAGGCTTTGCGGCGTGGCTTTCACCATCGAGAACTCCTGGAGGAAGGACTTTCCATCCACGGGCTGGAGGCCGGCTTTGCGGAACTCCGCTGCGATGAAATCGGCAGCACGGTCGATGTCGGGCGTACCCGTGCGGCGTCCGCGCATGTCATCGGAAGCCAGCGCGGTCTCTACGCGACGTACTTCAGTTACAGAAAAAGCTGCCGCAGCAGGTTTCGGTGTTTTCTGCGCGCAGGCAAAGAACGAAGCCGCGAGGGCAGGAAGGATCAAGAATTTTTTGTTCATGCTTGGATTATGAAAAAGCAAGATACCCAAACGGCGCCGGAATCGGCTACCGCCGGTAAAAAAGCAGCAGGCAGATCAACTTCCTCATGTACTCAAATTAACGACAAACTCCGGCAAACAAAAAGCCACCCTTCGGCGGCTTCACCCATTTCTGCTATCTGCTTTCTGCTTTCTGCTTCCCTACAGGCTCATCATCTCCTTGAACTTCACCGTCTGCCGTCGGCTTACTTCG
>CBHWDR010000213.1:0-5939 GCA_966112575.1 uncultured Chitinophagales bacterium | reverse complement strand
ATGGGAACCCTTGAAATCGAAGCGGTTACCGATCTCCTTGGTGGTAACGTTCACGGCATTGTCGAGCGCCTGCGCGTCGACCTTGCTGACAATATCAAATGAAGGCATGGTTGGTTTTATTGAAGCGCTAAATTAGGAAAAGCGGATGGATCGGCGAATGTTGGGGAAGGTTCTATCCTTGGGGAGTCAAGAGAAAGAACACGGATGTACGCGGATTCGACGGATTTACACGGATGCTATTTCCTTAATCCGGAGCGGCTTTATTTCATCGAGCGCTTTCTTCATCTAACCCGAATACTCATAAAGACAAGGCTATAGTCAAGGCAAACATATTCGTCGGTCTCCCGACCGACGATGCCCTTCAACATTCCTTGTTCCTTGCTCTCTATTCTTCATTTAAAAAAGGCCCCTTTAGAAAAAGGGGCCGAACATGCACATGAGAAAAATAAAGAGTTATGCGGCTTTGCCGGTCAACGCAAGTTTGACCAGCATTGAGTCTTTTGAATGGAGGAGCGAAGCTGGAGCAAAGATTATCCTCCTGAAACCGCCTTCGTTTTGAATTGTGATAAGCAGATGATTAGCCGGTGTAAAGGGGTGATAAAGCGTACGTAAACACCTGCGTTTTTTTACACGTACTAAAGTTGTCTTTTGTTAATTTTTGTTATGGGGGGTTTTGGGGTTTGGGGGTTTTGGGGTATTGGGGTAAAAAAGCTCCCCGCAGGCGGGGAGCTTTTTGTTGTGATAGACTTATTCATCTTTTATCATTCATCTTCACTCATCATTGATCACTCATCACTCATCAATTCCCTACGCCCACGCGGCTCTGCTCGTCATTGGCCGAGCCGGCACGGCGGCGCTGGCTGGCTACCTTGCCTTTGGCGAAACGATAGGTGAAGCCCAGGTTGACGACGCGGGTATCGCGCACCTCGCGGAAGGCGGCATCCACGTTGCCATACTTGGTAGTGGCGCGCATGCGGTTGGTCCAGAGGATGTCGCGAACACCGAGACGGAGCGTACCATTGTTCTTCATCACCGGGTAGGAGAAGCCGGCATTGAGCATGCCCATGCCCTTGCCGCGGATCACGCCTTCGATGCCGCCGGTGCGAACGAAGCCGCTCACTTCGGCCGTCAGCTTCTTGCCCAGCTTGAACTGCTGCGAGCCATTCAGGGCGATCATAGTGGCCGAGATGGTAACCGGCGCATTGCTGACCACACCTTCAAAACGGTTGTTGAACAGGTTCACATAGAGGCTGCTCGTCCACCATTTGTTCACGGGCATGTTGGCGCTGATCGCGATGCCGAACTGACGGGCATTGGCAATGTTGTCATTCCTGATGAAGGCTTCTTCTCCTTGCTGCTCGATCACATTCTGGATGATATCGGTGGTACGGCTGTAGTTCAGGGTGGTGGTCAGCACATTCTTGTACGTGTGGCTCAATTCGATATTATCGCTCAGCTGGGGCCGCAGGTTGGGGTTGCCCTGCTGGTAGGTGTAGCGGTCGAGGAACTTGATGAAGGGGTTCAGGCTCTCGTAGTTCGGCCGGCGTACACGGCGACCATAGTTGAGCACGAAGCTATTCTGCTCATTGGCTTTATACTGAAGGTAGGCCGTGGGAAAGAGCTGGGTGTAATTACGGGTGAAGTTCTCTCCGGTGGTCTTCTGGTTGCCTTTGGCATTGGTATTTTCCAGGCGCAGTCCGAGTTGGGCCGAGAACTTCTTACTCAGGGGCGTGCTGTAATTCGCATATACTGCGTTGATGTTCTCTTCGTAGATGAAGTAGTTGCTGCGGCCCAGATCGGGGATCACCTGGCCATACTGCAGGCTATCGTAGCGGGCATTGTTATCGGTCTTTACCAGCGAGCTTTTCGCGCCGGCCTCGAAGCGGCGGCCCTTTTTCAGGGGCATGAGGTAATCGATGCGGCCCGAGTAGATCCGGATGTCCTGCGGGAGATTGCCCATCAGGGTATCGGCCTTGGCCAGCGGTGCGCCGGAGCCGTTGAAATAGGAGTTGATCATATCCTGGGTGTTCTTCGAATTGTAGGTAACATAATCCAGGTCGGCCGTCAGCTCCTTGCCGGTGGTGTCGAGCAGGGTGCGGTAATTCAGGTTGGTGCTGAAGTTCTTCCAGGTCTGCTCATTGTCCACCGACGCCCGGGTATCACTCAGGAGGTCATGATTAGGGTCGGTGATGATGGTCCGGTTGCGGTTGGAGAAGGTACCGGGGTTGGAGAAGCCGTTGAACACAATGCCATAAGTCGTGCGCTTCGTGGCGAAGAAGTCGGCGCCGATCTTGGCATTGTAAGAATTGAACGTGTTCTTCATGCGTGCTTCCTGGTCGAAATATTTTTCCAGCACCTTGGTATTTGCATTGAGCAGGTTGCGGTTGATATCCAGCTCGTTGAAGGAAGTGCGGTAGTTGTGCGAGAGATTGGTGAAGAGGTTGAAGCGGCCGCTCTTGTAGTTCATGTTCACCGCCTCGTTGAACTTGGGCAAACGGCTCTGGCCCCAGCCCAGCGTAACGCTGCCGTTGTAGCCATTCTGCTTGTTCTTTTTTGTTTTGATATTGATGATGCCTGCATTGCCGGCCGCATCATAGCGGGCGGGCGGGTTGGTCATGATCTCGATCTGGTCGAGCTGGTTCGCATTCATGGTCTTCAGCAGGTTGGCGAGGTCGGTGCCGCTCAATTGGGTCGGCCGGCCGTCTACCAGCACCAGCACGCCTTCCTTTCCTTTCAGGCTGATGTTGCCATCCTTGTCCACGGAAATGCCGGGCGATTTCTCCAGCACTTCCATAGCCGAGGCGCCGGCATTGGTTACAGCGGCTTCCACATTCACCACGGTGCGGTCGATCTTCTGTTCGATCAGGGGCTTTTTGGCGGTAACCACCACCCCACCCATGGACTTGGGCACGGGGATCAGCTCCAGGGTGGACAGGGCCACCTCGGTGCGGGTATCGGTGAGCTCCACCTGGGGTGAATAGGTCTTTTGGTGGCCCACTGCCGTAACCAGCACGAGGTAACGGCCGGCAGGAATGCTCTCGAACTGGAAGCTGCCGGTCTTGCCGGCTACAGCGTATTTAACGGTGGAAGAATCTTTGGCGCGCAGCAGGGCGATCGTTGCGGATTCAATGGTTTTTTGGCTGCCATCGACCACGGAACCCGTGATCCGTCCGCGGGACTGGGCGAAGCTGGCCAGGGTCAGCAGCATCAGAACCGGGAGGAGGAACATCTTTTTCATCTTGACTTATTTAAAATACTTGGTTTTGATTATTACAGGACAAACTTAGGTACTATGTATACTAAAGTACATGGTTTTCTAGTGAGCGGTTCAGAACCGGGATGGCTGGTAGGTCGCGATCGAGGGATGGGACGCAGGAAGCGGCCGAGCGTTACAGGCTATAGGGGTCTTCCTGCCCGAATGGTCGAAAACATGGGATGAGTGGCAGCGGCGGCCTTCCAAGTTGGGCGAAATCGGTTCGCGCATAGGTTCTGCGGTTTAACTTCGGGCAAAAACCTGAATGACAGTCGATTTCCGTTCGGATACCCAAACCCGGCCTACGAAAGCCATGCTGGAAGCCATGTTCCAGGCGCCGGTGGGTGATGATGTATTTGGTGAAGACCCGTCGATCAATCAGCTGGAAGCGGAGGCGGCCGCCCGTTATGGAATGGAGGCAGCGCTCTTCTGCCCTTCCGGCACCATGACCAACCAGATCGCGATCAAGTGCCACACGCAGCCCGGCGACGAGGTGATCTGCGATGTATCGGCACATATCTATCAATAGGAAGGAGGCGGCATTGCCCTCAATTCCGGCGCTTCGGTCAAACTGATCGACGGCGACCGGGGGCGCATTACGGCTGCGCAGGTGGAAGAAGGCATCAATGCCGATGATGTGCACAAGGCGCGTACGGCTCTGGTGAGCCTGGAGAATACCTCCAACCGGGGCGGCGGCTCCTGCTACCGCCTCGAAGAGCTCCGGAAGATCCGGGCGGTTTGCGATACCCATGGCCTTCCACTCCACCTGGACGGCGCCCGACTGTACAATGCCCTGGTGGCCACGGGACAGACCGAGAAAGACTACGGCCAGCTTTTTCACAGCATTTCCATCTGCCTGAGCAAGAGCCTGGGCTGCCCCGTAGGTAGCCTGTTGCTGGGCAGCACTGCTTTCATCCAAAAAGCCCGACGGATCCGGAAGGTCTTTGGCGGCGGCATGCGCCAGGCCGGCTACCTCGCCGCGGCAGGCCTCTATGCCCTGGAGCATCACGTTGCGCGCCTGCAGGAAGACCACGAACATGCCCGGCAGCTGGAAGCCGCCCTGAAGGAAAAATCCTTCGTTTCCCTGGTGCTGCCGGTGGAAACCAATATCGTGATCTTTGAAGTGAAGGGTCCTTACACCGCTCCCTCCCTGGTGGCCAGGCTCAAGGAATCCGGCATTCTCGGCCACCCGATCTCGTCGAAACAGGTCCGCCTGGTGACGCACCTGGATGTCACTCCCGACATGATCCAGAAAACCATCGATACCATTAAATCGCTTTGATTATGTTACCCAAGATCAATCCTACGCAAACGACAGCCTGGAAAGCGCTCGAAAAGCATGCGAACGAAATGAAGCAGCGTTCGATGAAAGAATTATTCCGCCAGGATCCCCAGCGCTTCGCTTCATTCTCCCGTTCGCTGGAAGACCTTTTCTTTGATTTCTCCAAAAACCTGGCGAATGCCGAAACCATGGACCTGCTCCGCCAGCTGGCAGCCGAGTGCAAGCTGGATAAGGCGATCGAAGCCATGTTCGAAGGCGATGCGATCAATGAGACCGAAGGCCGGGCCGTATTGCACGTAGCGCTTCGGAATTTCTCCGGCAAGCCCGTTTATGCCGCCGGTCAGGATGTAATGCCCGAAGTGAAGCGCGTGCAGGAACAGATGCGCAGCTTCTGCAACCGGGTGCACAGCGGCGAATGGATCGGCTATTCGGGAAAGAAGATCAAGGCCCTCGTGAATATCGGCATCGGCGGCTCCGACCTGGGTCCGCTGATGGTGACCGAAGCCCTGAAACCCTTTGGAGTGCCGGGCATTCAGGCCTATTTCGTTTCCAACGTCGATGCGACGCATATCGCCGAGACGTTGAAGAAAGTAAACCCGGAGGAGACCCTTTTCCTCGTAGCTTCCAAGACCTTCACCACGCAGGAAACCATGACCAACGCCCACACGGCGCGCCGCTGGTTCCTCGAAACGGCGAAGGACGAAGCCCATATCGCCCGCCATTTCGTGGCCTTGTCTACCAATGAGCAGGAGGTCACGAAATTCGGGATCGACAAGGCCAACATGTTCCAGTTCTGGGACTGGGTCGGCGGGCGCTACTCCCTTTGGAGCGCGATCGGCCTTTCCATTGCGCTGACCATCGGCTACGATCATTTTGAAGAACTACTGAAAGGCGCCTATTCCGTGGATGAGCATTTCCGGAAGACGCCTTTCGAAGACAACATCCCGGTGTGGATGGCCCTGATCGGGCTCTGGTACACGAGCTTTCACGGGGCGCAGACGGAAGCCATCCTCCCCTACGACCAGTACCTGCATCGCTTTGCCGCCTATTTCCAGCAGGGCAATATGGAAAGCAATGGCAAGAGCGTGGACCGTAATGGCGAAGGCATTCATTATGCTACGGGGCCTATCATCTGGGGCGAGCCGGGCACCAATGGCCAGCATGCGTTTTACCAGTTGATCCACCAGGGCACGCTGCTCATCCCCTGCGACTTCATTGCACCGGCAAAAACGCACAATCCCATCGGCGACCACCACGAGAAGCTGTTGTCGAACTTCTTTGCGCAAACCGAGGCGCTGATGAATGGGAAGGACGAACAGGAAGTGGAAGAAGAGCTGCTGAAATCGGGCAAGAGCGCCGGAGAAGTGGCCCGCCTGGCCCCTTTCAAGATCTTCGCCGGCAACA
>CBHWDR010000212.1:0-5944 GCA_966112575.1 uncultured Chitinophagales bacterium | reverse complement strand
CACCACTGGGCCGTAGTGCCGGAGAAAAGTTAATGAGCGAATTAGCTAATTCGAGAATTCGAGAATGGAACATGCGAGAAGAATGGCCTTCGCACCCTTTAATATTCTAAGCCTTGGATTGGCTCAATTGTCGATGCGGAAACCATGGAAAAGATCAGACAGTGACCGTCCGCTGGTATCGTTCATACGGTTGATGATCGAGTCGAGCACCGGCTTCTGATGTACCCGCGTATCCATGGCCAGGCGCGCGCGTTGCGAGATCACCCAGTTCATCGGGTAGCTGTCCGCACGATCTTCGTAGAGGTTCACCTTGATATAGCTTGTGCGGTTGCCGCTGATCTCTTTCAGGTAGTTGATCAGACGGGCATCGTTCACCGAGGTCTGGCTCTCGTAGCTGCCCGCAAGGGTTAGCAGGGGTGTGGCCAGGTCGTTCAGCACGGGATGGATCGGCTTTTCCGCGGCCGAAGAGGAGATCGGTGTATTGGTGAGATGGATCACGTAAAAGTGGATCCGCTTCGCATATTTGGCCAGCAGGGTATCGGGGCCCGAAGCCATCCGGTTTAACTCCAGCAGCATCTCGTGGGCCACTCCGGCGCCCGAATTATCGAAATAACCACCATCCACGTAATAGCTGTTGCCGATCCTTCCGCCCGGGCTCATGTAAGGGAAACGGGCGCCGAGTACCATGGCCGTGCTCACACGGAGGTCGCGGTTGGGCGGCAGCTGGTCCAATACATCGACGCGCCGTCCGAAGATGCCGTGCGAGGAATCGATATGGATGGTGCTCACCACTCCTGGCGCTCCATCATTCACGCGGGTGGTGTTGATGGATAGGATGGGCAGGCGGTTGCCGGCGCGGGGCATCAGTGCGGAGAACGAACCGCCGACGAACCGGCCCATGCTGCTGTCGCCCTTCGAAGGTGCATCCATGCCCATTTCCAGGGCGGCGGCCCGGTCGTACCAGCTGCCACCCGAAAGCGGAAGGATCAGTTCGGGACCCAGCAGGCGCGCGAGCGGGTAGACCAGGAAATCGTTGCCGAGGTAACGCTGGCAAAGCGAATCAGTACGCAGGCGGGGATCGGCCTGCTGCAGGGTGTACGCGGAGAGAAAAACCGTATTGCCCACACTGCCTCCCGAGGCACCCGAGAGGCAGAAGAGGTGATCGAGGAAATAGGACCTGCCGGTTCCGGCAATACGCGTGGCCTCATGCAGGCGCGCCAGCACCGAAGCCGACCAGTAGCCGCTGCGCGAGGCGCCGCCATCGGCCAGCACAAGGAAAAGCGGGAAGGGCCTGGTGCTGTCTTCGAGCTCCTCGCGATGCCACTCCAGCCATTGGGCCACGTACTGCCGGAAATGCATGCGCCCGGCATAGGTCTCCTTCCGGTCGGTATGCAGGTAACGCACCCCGTGCGTTTCCACTACGAAGCCGGCGATCACGATCAGCGCAAGCAGGAGGAAGTTGAAGTTGGTTTTTCGTCGGTAGGAAACAAGGGCGATGATGTTTACGATACCCAGGAGAATGCCGAAGCCAAGCAGCACGAGGGGAAAGGAGGTGAGCTCACGTGCGAAGGCGATGCTGTTGATCGAAGCCAGGTAACAAATGAAGCAGGCGAGCGCCAGCAGGTGGTAGACCACGAAGATGGGGCGCTCGAAGCGCAGCTCTTCGCTGCTGAAACCCGGCGTGAAGGTCCACCGCATATACTGGTCGATCTTGTCTTCCAGCCAGGGAGGCGGCGCAGTTCCGCCTTTGGAAGGATCGTATAAGGGACGACGGGCGATGGCCAGGAAGAGAAAGCCCAGCTGGAACACTGGCAGGGTATACAGCAGCACCTGGATATCGTTGGCCTGCCAGCGCAGGATCACCAGCAGGCAGGCGCCGATGAGCAGAAAGCGCACGATCCATCGCCATACCCGCAGCCGCTCCACCCGTTTCGGATCCCTGTTGCCGTGAAGCACACGGTCGACAAAGTGATAGAAGAGGACATAGATACCGATATCGCCCACGATGATCGACCAGGTGCCGAGGCTCCACCGGTCCTCGTGATCGTTGACGAGGTAAACGGCCAGCCAGAGCACGAGAAAATTGAAATAGCCGATGAGCCGCGGGAAATGATAGAGCACCCAGGGCGAACGGTGGAAGAGGTCATCGCGGTTGTAGGCGATCAGCCTTGCCGTATACCAGGCAGTGAACACCCAGAAGATGGCCGCCAGCACCAGGTAGAGCCCTGTGATCCAGCTCTGTGCGCCGTCGGTGCTCTGGAGAATGATGTCTTTTCCCTGGGAGAGGCTGGTAAAGAGGAAGAGGCCCAGCACCATGAAGATGATCCCGGGAAAGAATACCCAGAGGGCACGGAGGAAGCTGCTCAATCGTACGAAGATCGACTCGCGGGGCGGTGGCGTTCGGGAGTTCTGGAAGGTGGACATGCCGGGGATCTCCAACAAATATGTATAAAATCTTGAATGATGTCAATTGGGACCGGGAATGGGGAAGAAGAGGAGGGCTGTTTCCGAAAACGTATCTTCGTCGGCATGAAACGCTTCCTTGCGATCCTGCTCCTCAGCACCCTGATCGGCTGTAATGAGAAGCCGGAGAAGCCGGCATCGGCCAAGCCCCTCGTTCGGGATACCAACAACCTTCCCGTGCGGAAGGAGCCGGCCAATCCTTACCTGGCGGTAGATGTATCGCCGATGGACATGGCCTACCTGCCGGTGGATTATCCCAAGCTGCCCGTGAAGCGCCCCCTGCCCGTTGCCCGCGTGATCTACAGCCGCCCCCATAAGCAGGGCCGCGCCCTTTTCGGCGAGCTGCTGAAATACGGCGAACCCTGGCGATTGGGCGCCAACGAATCCTCCGAGATCGAGTTCTTCCAGCCCGTGACCATACAGGACAAGACCGTGCCGGCGGGACGATACATCATCTATTGCATTCCCGAAGCCGCAAGCTGGATCATCGTGCTCAATTCCAACCTCCACAGCTGGGGGCTCAATATCGACACCACCAAAGACCGCTTCCGGTTTACCATTCCCATTCAGAACAAGCAAATGCTGGTCGAGTACTTCACCATGGTCTTCCAGCCCAGCTCCAAGGGCGCCGACCTCGTGATGGCCTGGGACAATGTGGAAGCCCGATTGCCCATTCAATATACCGAGCGCTGATGTGCGGGATCGCGGGGATCGTGAGCCGTAGCGGTGCCGCAACCGCTGAACGGATTCATCCGGCGCTGGCCTGCCTGGCGCATCGCGGTCCCGATGGATCCGGTGAATGGGCCGATGCATCGGGGACGATCGCACTGTCGCATCGCCGCCTGGCCATCATCGACCGAAGCGAGGCCGGGGCGCAGCCGATGGACTACCGGCACTACCGGGTGCTGCTCAATGGAGAGATCTACAATTACCTGGAGTTGCGTGCCGAGCTGAATGGGCTCGGGCATAGCTTCCATTCGCAAAGCGATACCGAAGTGGCCGTGGCCGCCTTCGCGCAATGGGGCCAGGCCTGCCTGCAGAAGTTCGACGGCATGTTCGCGCTGGCGATCTGGGACGAGGAGCAGCAGCAACTCTTTCTCGCCCGCGACCGCTTTGGCGAGAAGCCCCTGTTCTTTCATCAGGATGAAGAAGAGCTGTTCTTCGCTTCCGAACAGAAAGCGTTGCGAGCACTGGGTGTGCCCTTCGAGGTCAACCGCAGCCTGCTTTATAATTTCTTATCTATCGGTTATGCCGGTAACCCGGCCGACCCGATGGAAACATTTTTCACCGGCGTCTACAAACTGCCTGCGGCATCATTTGCCTTTTATGATGCCCGGACCGGCGAGCTGCAGGTCGAGCGTTACTGGCAGTTGGGGGTGGAGGTGCAGCAACCGGCAACACCGGTCGAAACCTTTCGCGCCCTCCTCGAAAATTCGGTGGCAAGACGACTGCGGAGCGATGTGCCTATCGGCACCAGCCTGAGTGGCGGGCTGGATTCTTCAACGATCGTTGCGCTCTGTGCCCGCCAGGCATCCGAGAGTTATTCGCACCAGTGCTTTACCGCCAGCTTCGAAGGCTTTGCCCGCGATGAATGGAACTATGCAGCAGAAGTGGCGAAGCAGTTCGGGCTGAAGCATCACCGCGTAATGATCGAAAACCGTGAGCTGCCCCGGTTGATGCAGCAGGTGGCTGCGGCGCAGGAAGAGCCGTTCTCCTCGGCAAGCGTACTGGCCCAATTTGCCGTTTACCGCGAAGCGAAGGCCCGCGGTGTGACCGTACTGCTCGATGGCCAGGGCGCCGACGAGATCCTGGCCGGGTATGGGAAGTTCTACCGTTACTACTGGTCGGAGCTATACCGGGCGCGCAACCTCGACAAGTCGAAAGAACTGGCCGCGGCACGGGCCCTGGGTGTGGCGCATCCCTTCGGGTGGCGGGAAACAGCGGCGGCGCTTTTTCCCGAATTCATCACAGGTCTTCACGAGGGACGGAAAGAGAAGATGGCGGCCCGTCATCCGGACCTGAACGCGGAGTTTGCGGCTACATTCCGGCGGGGGCTCTACCTGGCCAGGCCGCTGGGCCCGACACTGAACGATGCGCTCTATTTCGATACGTCGATCCATGGTCTGGAGGAACTCCTCCGCCTGGCCGATCGCAACAGCATGGCCCAGGGGATCGAAGTGCGCCTGCCCTTCCTCAGCCACGAGTTGGTGGAGTATCTATTCACCCTGCCACCTGGTCTCAAGATGCACGATGGCTGGACCAAGTGGCTGCTGCGGAAAGCCATGGAGGCGGAACTGCCTCCTTCCATCACCTGGCGTCGCGACAAGGTCGGCTTCGAACCGCCCCAGCAACATTGGATGCAGGAGCCAGGGGTCGCTGAGCTGATCCAGGAAGGAAAGCGCACACTCGTGGAGCAGGGTATCCTGGATGCAGCCGTTCTGCGAAAATTAAGGCCGCACGATGCGTATGCACCCGAAGCCCGCGACTGGCGCTACTGGTCGGCATCCACGCTCTTTCACACTGCCTGATTTGCTCAGGCCTTCTTGAACTTTTTGTCGATGGTGAGCGTGCCGTACGAGTCGCCGATCACTTCGATCCAGTTCTTGGGTGTTTCCAGGGTGATGTGATAATAGGTGCCGGCATCGGAGGTCTCTTCCACTACGCCATACACTTTCTTGTCGGAGAAGCGCTCATGCAGGGAGCTCAGCACCAGGATCGGCAGGCGCTCTTCTCCATAATAACGGAGTGTGCGCACGATGCGGCCTTGTTTGTCATAGGTGACCTTGGTGGCAATCTCGTCCTGCTTGAATTTGACCACATAGTTGTCGGCCATCTCGGTCCAGCTTACTTCCTGCACATTGCGGAAGGTCTTGGTGAAGGCGGTAAGTACTTTCTCGTTGGGTTCGTCGGCTGCCATTACCGTGAAACTTGAAGCAAGGATCAGGGCGGCGAAAAGGATCTTTTTCATAATTGCTGATTTATAAGTGAAACGATCAAATCAATACGAATGTATTCGTAAATAAGACCTTTTTCGGAGCTACTACACCAATGGAAACGCTTGTTAAAGCCCTTCTGCGAAGGCTTTGTTAAGGCCCGGTTTCCAGTCCAATGAATCGGCGGATGGATGGAAAAAAAACCGGATGAATCGCCTTGCCGAATGTTACATCCTTCAGCAGATTTTTTTGTTAAGCTGGATGAACGGAAGGACAGGCGGAGCCCGTCTTTGCCGAAGGCTACGGCGGGGATTAGGGGATTAGGGGATTCGGGGCTTAGGGGATTAGGGGATTAGGGGATTAGGGGATTAGGGGATTAGGGGATTAGGGGAAGATGTAACCGGGTAAGATAGTTCAGGATAGCAGAGCAATCACTTGCTGAAGGCTTCGATACTTCTCCATTGAGGGAGGTGCTCCAATTGAAGAAGTCCACTGCCCCATCGGGGCGAAATAAAGGTAACCCAGGGCTTTAGCCCTGGGACAACAAG
>CBHWDR010000211.1:0-5944 GCA_966112575.1 uncultured Chitinophagales bacterium | reverse complement strand
GAAAGACCTGAAGAGCGAACAGTTCGAGCAGAAGATCTGGATCGGCAGCATGGACGCCGGCGAGGAGGACTGGCTGGAAGCCAAGCGGACGGGAGCACTGCCGGAGGACCTGGCGGTAGAGCCGATCTTTCCGGAAGAGTCGGCGTACAACAACTATTACAACGGGTTTTCCAACTCTACCCTTTGGCCGCTTTTCCATTACTTCCCGGTTTTTGTTGAATACCGGCGGGAATATTTCGATGATTATGTGCGGGTGAACCAATGGTTTGCCGATAAAGTGCTAGAGATCTACCAACCCGGTGATGAGATCTGGGTGCATGATTACCAGCTGATGCTCGTTCCCGATATGCTGCGCCGGGTTTTGCCGGATGTCACGATCGGCTTCTTCCTCCATATTCCGTTTTGCTCGTACGAGATCTTCCGCCTGCTGCCGACACAATGGAAGAAGACGATCATGCAGGGCATCATGGGGGCAGACCTCATCGGTTTCCATACCCACGATTACGTGCAGCATTTCATCCAGAGCGCCAAAATGATCCTGCAGGTGGAAAGCCAGTTCAATACGATCTACTATGGCAGCCGCATGGTGAAGGTGGATCAGTTCCCGATCGGCATTGATTACGAGAAGTTCCGCGCTGCCTGTATCGATGACCGCGTAGTCGAGATCTCCACGGCCCTGGAAGAGCGTTTCGTTGGCCAGAAGATCATCTTCTCGGTAGACCGCCTCGATTATACCAAGGGGTTGAACTTCCGGCTGGAGGGTTACGACCAGTTCCTGTCGGAACATGCCGAATGGCGGGAGAAAGTGGTGTTCATCCTCAATGTAGTGCCTTCCCGGTCGACGATCTCCACGTACAACGAACGGAAGCGGATGGTGGAGGAACAGGTGAGCACCATCAACGGAAAGTATTCCACCCTGCACTGGCAGCCTATCATCTACCGGTACAACCACCTCAGCTTCGAAGAGCTCAGCGCGCTTTACCAGGCCGCCGACGTGGCCCTGATCACGCCCCTGCGTGATGGCATGAACCTCGTAGCAAAAGAATACGTGGCCAGCTGCATCGACAAGGGCGTGCTCATTCTGAGCGAATTGACCGGCGCCGCCAGTGAGCTCAACGAAGCCTTGCTGGTGACGCCCACCGATACCGAAGAGCTGGCCAATGTGCTGAACCAGGCCCTGACCATGCCCCTGGTGGAACAGCGCAACCGGCTCTCGTATATGCAGAAGCGCCTCGCAGACTACGACGTTCTGCGATGGATCCGTGATTTCCTCGACATTCTCCACAACACGAAAAAAGAACAGGAGGCTTTACAAGTGACGATCCTACATGAAACCGATATCAGCCAGATGCTGGACGAATTCCGCCAGGCGCAGAAGCGCTGCATCCTGCTCGACTATGACGGCACGCTCGCGCCCTACCAGAAGCTGCCTTCGATGGCTTCTCCCAGCTCCGATCTGCTGCGCCTGCTGGGCGAATTGACCAGCGACCCATCCAACGAGGTCGTAATCATCAGTGGAAGAGATGTGGCAACACTGGAAAAATGGCTGGGACAGCTTCCGCTGAACATGATCGCCGAGCACGGCGCCTGCGTGAAATACAAGGGCGGCGACTGGCAGGAGAATGTACCAGTGAATACGGAATGGAAGGAACAGGTGCGGCCGATGATGCAGTTGTTTGTGGACCGATGCGCAGGCTCCTTCATTGAAGAAAAGAAGACCACGCTGGCCTGGCATTACCGCAACACCAATGCCGAGCTGGGCTTCATGCGTTCGCGGGAGCTGCGCAACAGCCTGCTGCAGCTCACCGCGAATACTTCCCTGCAGGTCATCGATGGCAACCGGGTGCTCGAGGTGCGCATGATCGGTGTGGACAAAGGTGCCGCCTCGCTGAAAATGCTGGAGCACCTTCATCCGGACTTCATCCTGAGCCTGGGCGACGATGCTACGGATGAAGACATGTTCCGCGCACTCCGCGACCGAGCCCATACGGTTAAAGTAGGCCGCGCCAACACGGCCGCGCGCTTCACCATCCTTTCACAAAGGGAAGTGCTGCCTTTCCTTAACCGCTTCGCCGACCAGCAGCCTGCTCATTCCCGTACCACAGCCAGGGTGTCTTCCTGAATGCCCATGATCGAACGCAGCAACCGCAGGGGCGCGATCGCCCACTGCGGGCGCTGGTTCAGCTCTTCACTGAAGTGGGCAAGGGTCTTCTCCAGCAGGAAGGTGTGGAGCACGATCGTGAAATCCTCTTCATCAGCCGGTACCAGCAGGGTGCCTTTTACGCCTTCGAGGTAAGCTTTCAAAAAGAAGCCGCTCATGTAATGTGCCCACTGCTCGGCAAAGGGCAGGAGGGACCGCAATTCTTCCTTGGTGATCTGGTCGTTATGGAAGAAGCCTTCGTAAGCGGTGTAGTGAAAGGAGATGATCATCTCGGCCACATCCCGGAGCGGGGAGCGCTTGATCCTTCTTTCGCTGTAGCTGCGATAAGGTGATCCACCGAAATCATGGATCACGAGGTCCCTTCCCGTGAGCAGGAGCTTCTTCAGGTTGTAAGTCCCGTGGATCCTTGTCTTCAGGATATCCAGTTTCTTTCGATAGATCTTGCGGAGCGTTCCAAGCAGCTCTTCGCGCCTGCCGGCGATCAGCTTGGCTTCCGGCCGAATATCCTCGGGCAGGCGGTTGAAATGCTTGAACAGGTCCTGGTAACTCTCGCGGACCAGCGACTGCATCGATGAAAACAGCGAGCGCTGGTAGTGGAGCGAATATTCTTCCGGCTCGAAATCCTTGCCCATGCCCGTGCTGAGTGCGCGGTGCAGTTCGGCTGTTCGCCTGCCGAAGGCCACAGCCTGGTCGGCAGCCCGGTTGCCAAGCAGTACCTGCAGGTCTTCCGGCAGCTCGTCGTAGCCGACGGGACTGGTAATGGTGCCGCGCAGATCGAAGGGACGGAGGGATTCGCGTGGCCGTGCCAGGATGCGCTCGATGAAATTCCCGATCCGTTCGAGCATATAGGAATGGCCGGTGCCATGATTCTCCACCATCACCTGCAGCAGCCCGAGGGTCCACTCGCCCCGGTCATCGCGGGCGCGCACCGCGCCGAGAAACTCCGGCACAAAGCTTTTCTCCTGCTTATCGAGGAACTCCGAAAGCTCCACGTCCGGATGCGTGGTGCGGTCGATCTTGCGGAACAGCTTCAGGAAAAAATGATTGTCGAACGTAATGGAGGTATTGTTCTCATCGCCCACATGCATCCGGGAGAGAATGTCGGGATGGCTTTCGACGTAGGTCCGCACCTCCGGCTTCGACGCGAAAAACAGCATGGTGGAGTCGAGCTCGGTATCGCCGTTGCGGCACAGCTGCCCGATGAGGAAGCGATGCATATCCTGCAGGTAGAAGGCATCGCAGAGGAAGGCATCTCCTTCCGCCATGTTCACCTGGGCGATCACGGCTTCGGGGTTGGACAAGGTAAGGGAATGCGCCTCCTCTCCTGAGACGATCGCCAGCGGCAGTTGGTAAACTTCCGGCAGACCGCTCTCATATTGTACTTCCAGCCAGATCAGGTAAGCCGAGCGGTTCTTCAGAGGCAGGCAGACCCGGTTCAGGATATTCAGCGTATAGATCGACCGGCTGCGTCCCTTGAACCAGCTCCGATGCTTCAGATATACCGGCAGGATATCGCTTTGCAACTGTGACCATACTTCCTGGTCGAAAAGCTGCTTTTCGGTTTCGAGGGCAAGGCCGGGCAGGGTAGTCATCGACTCGTGCTGCACATGGGCTTTCTGAAGGGCGAACCATTGGAAGGCATGAGGCCCCAGTGTAAACAGGTAGGTATTGTCCTCACGGATGGAAGGGAAGGGGTTGCGGGAAAACACTTCTACCGGCACGTAGCCGGAGAACGAACGCAGATCGATCTCGGCCGGCTGCGCATACTTCGACAGGTTGGCAATGACCAGGATGGTTTCATCCTCATAGCTGCGCGTGAATGCCAGGATCTTCGGATTGTCTACCGGCAGAAACTCCATCGAGCCCCGGCTGAAGGCCTTGTGATGCTTGCGCATGTTGATCATGCGTTTCATGAACCAGAAAAGGGAAGAGGTATTCCGGCGCTGCATCTCCACGTTCACCGCTTCATAGTGATATTCCGGGTCGAGGATCACAGGGAGGTAGAGCTGCTGCGGGTTGGCCTCCGAAAAACCGGCATTGCGGTCGGGTGACCATTGCATGGGCGTACGCACGCCGTCGCGATCACCCAGGTAAAAATTATCGCCCATGCCGATCTCGTCGCCATAGTAGATCACGGGCGTGCCGGGCAGGGCAAAGAGGAGTGAGTTCATCAGCTCGATCCGGCTGCGGTTGTTCTCCATAAGCGGTGCCAGGCGATGGCGGATACCCAGATTGATCCTTGCCTTCGGATCCTTCGCGTAGACCTTGTACATGAAGTCACGTTCCTCATCGGTCACCATCTCCAGGGTCAGCTCGTCGTGGTTGCGCAGGAACATTGCCCATTGGCAGTTCGCAGGGATCTCAGGCGTCTGCTCGAAGATATCAGTGATAGGATAGCGGTCCTCGCGCTGCAGCGCCATGAACATGCGCGGCATCACCGGGAAGTGATAGTTCATATGGCACTCGTCGCCATCGCCAAAGTAGGAAGCCGAATCTTCCGGCCACATGTTCGCTTCTGCGAGAAAGGCCGTTTCCGGATAGCGTTCGTCGATATAGGCGCGAAGCCGCTTGAGGAAGGCATGCGTTTCCGGCAGGTTCTCGCCATTGGTGCCTTCGCGTTCGTAGAGATAGGGCACCGCGTCGAGCCGGAACCCGTCCACGCCCATGGCACACCAGTAATCGATGATCTTGAAAATCTCTTCCTGCACCTGTGGATTGTCATAGTTGAGGTCGGGCTGGTGGTGGAAGAACCGGTGCCAGTAATACTGTTGGGCCACCGGGTCCCAGGTCCAGTTGGACGACTCGAAATCCTGGAAGATGATGCGTACATCCTTGTATTTATTCGGGTCATCGCTCCACACGTAGTAGTCGCGTTCGGGCGAGCCCTTGGCCGCCGTGCGTGCACGCTGGAACCAGGGATGCTGGTCTGAGGTATGGTTGATGACGAGCTCGGTGATCACCCGCAGGTTGCGCTTATGCGCTTCGCGGAGCAGTTCCTGGAACTGTTCGAGGTTGCCGTAACGGGGGTTGATCGAATAATAGTCGGCGATGTCATAGCCATCATCGCGCAAGGGGGAAGGATAGAAGGGCAGGAGCCAGATGGCAGTAACGCCCAGCTCCTGGAGGTAATCGAGCTTCTCGAGCAGGCCTTTGAAGTCGCCGATGCCATCCCGGTTCGAATCGCGAAACGCTTTAATATGGAGTTCATAAATAATTGCATCCTTGTACCAATGCAGCCGGTCGTCGAGAGTTGCGCCCATACTCAAACGGATTGATTTTAAGCCGGATCATAGAAAATATCATGCCTCACGGGAGGAAACTAACGCCTACATTCGCCCTATGGCCGTGCTGATCACCAACATCCGCCAGTTAACTGGCGTGCACCATCCCGACGCCCCCTTGCGAGGCCTGCAACTGGGGCAGCTGCCCTCGATCGATGAGGCTTATGTCCTGGTAGAAGGCGACCGGATCGCCGATTTCGGTCCGATGCAGGAGCTTCAACACCAGCCCAGGGATTTTTCGGAGCATATCGATGCCCGTTGCCGCTGTGTGCTCCCGGCCTGGTGCGACAGCCATACGCACCTCGTATTCGCCGGCAGCCGGGAAAATGAGTTTGTGGACAAGATCCGGGGCCTCGGGTATGCAGAGATCGCGGCCAAGGGTGGCGGCATCCTCAATTCGGCCCGACGGCTAAACGAAACCCCGGAAGAGGAGCTCTTTCGGCAGTCGTGGCAACGCCTGGAAGAAGTGCGCCGAATGGGGACGGGCGCCATCGAGATCAAA